>CAYWUY010000006.1:39312-87564 GCA_964461535.1 uncultured Flavipsychrobacter sp. | reverse complement strand
GCAGAGTTAAAACCAGACACTGTATTCCTATTGTTTTTACCCCCTCTTCTATTTACAGCCGCATGGAAATTATCTTGGCACGACTTTAAAGCCGAAAAAAGACCCATTGTTTCACTAGCTACAGGATTAGTGTTTTTTACAACTGTAATGATAGCTATAACTGCTCATTATCTTATACCAGGATTTAGTTGGTCACTTAGTTTTGTACTAGGTGCAATTTTGTCTCCACCTGACGCAGTAGCAGCTACCAGCATAACAAAAGGAATAAAACTGAACAAGAGAATAGTTACAATTATTGAAGGTGAAAGTTTATTAAACGATGCATCAGCCCTTGTTGCTTATAGATATGCAATTGCTGGTGTTGTAAGCGGGGCTTTTAGTTTTTGGGAAGCGGGAATTCAGTTTATTTGGGTAGCTATTGGTGGTATAATTATAGGGCTTGCTTCTGGTTGGCTTTTATTATGGGGACAGCGGAAGATAGGCAATAATACCATGATAGATATTTCCATTACAATACTTACACCTTACGTAGCCTATTTGTTTGCAGAGCATCTTCACTTTTCAGGTGTATTATCAGTAGTAGCGGCAGGCCTGCTAGTCTCTTATAGAACTCCCGAAGCCTTTAACTACCAATCTAGGATACATGCATTATCATTTTGGGAAACAATTGAATTTTTACTGAATGGTATTGTTTTTATTCTGATTGGAATGCAGCTGCCTACCATATATAATAACATAGATAGGGGAGATGTAAAACATGCCATTTTCTACAGCCTAATTATCACTATTATAGTAATAGCAGTAAGAGTCATTTGGGTATTTCCCGGATCTTATTTGGCATCAAAAAGTCAAAAAAAATCTAGGAGAGAACAACCTTTACATTGGAAAGAAATTGCTGTTATATCTTGGACAGGTATGAGAGGTGTAGTATCATTAGCATCTGCATTGGCTATTCCACTAGCGCTAAACAATGGTCATCCTTTTCCACAAAGAGACATGATATTATTCATTACGTTTTGTGTAATATTTCTAACCCTCGTAGGGCAAGGAATAACCCTACCGTACTTAATAAAATCATTAAATATACCACAAGATAATACCTCTGAGAAACAGGAAGAACTAGAAGCCAGGCAATATATTGCACAAGATGTATTGGGCTATATAGACCAAAATATACTTAAAGAAGAGATAAATGATATAGTACTGGATAGACTAAAAATAAAATATAGTACTCGTATAAGCTTTACTAAAGGAATAGATAATAATGGCAGTACAACAGATGCTGAGACAATGAAAATGTTTACACAATATGTTGTAGCTCAAAAATTTTTATTGGACCATGAGCGTGCTCTTATTGTAGATATGCATAAAAAAGGAACATTCAGTAGTAAGGTGTTAAAAAGAATAGAACATGAACTTGATATAGAAGAAACTAGATTAATTGAACAACTTAAACTAATAAACGAGTTAAAATAATAGTTTTGCAATAAATGAATATAGCTGCATTATTTCAAGACATAATCTCAAATCCTATTCCTTCTCTCTTAGTAATTGGCAACTTAATCTTAATTGAAAGTTTGCTATCTGTAGATAACGCTGCAGTGCTAGCTACTATGGTAATGGACTTACCTCATGAAGAAAGAAAAAAAGCCCTAAAGTATGGCATAATAGGTGCTTACATTTTTAGAGGACTATGTCTTTTGTTTGCATCTATTCTTATAAAAATATGGTGGTTAAAACCACTTGGTGGGCTATACTTAATTTATCTAACCATTAACTGGATTAGAACAAAAATGTCAGTAAAAACTGATAGTACATCTGTATCAAAAGAGAAGAGTGAGAATTGGATATATAAAACCACGGTAGGTCTTATTGGGAATTTTTGGTCTACAATAGCATTAGTAGAGGTGATGGACTTGGCATTTTCTATTGATAATGTTTTTGCCGCGGTAGCCTTTTCAGAAAATATATTACTTATATGGATAGGTGTGTTTATAGGAATACTAGCTATGCGTTTTGTTGCGCAAGGTTTTGTAGCATTAATGGAAAAATACACATTTTTAGAAACATGTGCATATATAGTAATAGCCTTGTTAGGCATTAAATTAAGTATGTCTGTATATGAAGAAGTATTCCCTCAGAGTTATATTACCTTATTTTTAAAAAGTGAGAAAGCAGATTGGGTAGTTTCTGCAATTACTGTTAGCATATTCGTTTTCCCTATTATTTCTAGTCATCTATTTAATTATCCATCAAAAAATGCAAAATAACACGTAAAACTGACAATATTTTAGCTTATATTTCACCTAAAAGAAGTGTTGCCGCATCTAGAAACAAATAGTTTACATACCTTTGCACGCCAAAACAAAAGGGATAATAATCTCAAATATGATTAGCCGTAGAAATATCAGAGTTAAGGTAATGCAAACTTTGTATTCTCTTAGCTCAGTTGAAAAAACTGATCTTAAAAATATAGGTGCACTTACAAGAATGCTAGATGAAAAGCTAGATCAGGTATTAGATATTTTTACTGTTTGTGTATTATATCCTTTAGAAGTTGCTAGGTATGCTGAAACTGATTCCATTCAAAGATCTTCTAGATATCTTAAAACAAAAGAAGATATGAATGTGAATACAAGAATAGCAAATAATGCCTATGTAATGAAAAGCTTTGAAAGAACTACTTTCAAAGAAAAGATAAAAAAAGACAAATTAGATAGATATATAGACGCAGAATGGTTGAAGAAATTATACAATCAACTATGCAAAAGCGCTGAATATTCAATTTATACTGATAAAGAAACTACTTCAGAAACAGAAGATAAAGCAATTATTCATTTCATATGGCAAAAGCTAATGCTTGAAAATGAAGATCTTATGGCTAGCTTTATTGACGACTTACCTGGATGGGAGGATAATAGTGAATTAATTATAATGCTGATGGATAATTATTATAAATCTAGCAGCAAAACGGACTTTTCAAGATTACTTTCAGGCGAGAAAAAAGAATATGCACATGAGCTATTAAAGTCAGTAATAGAGCGTGAAGAGTATTGCATGGAAATTATTGAGCCAAAGCTTAATAATTGGGATAAAGAAAGGGTTGCTTTAATTGATTTACTTTTACTAAAGATGGGTGTGTGTGAATTTCTATATTTCCCAACTATACCTACTAAGGTTACAATTAATGAATACATTGATATAGCCAAGCAATATAGTATGCCACAAAGTGGCCAATTTGTAAACGGTGTATTAGATAACATACTGAAGGATTTGAATAAAGAGGGGATGATAAATAAGCAAGAAAGAACCTTAAAAAAATAATATCATCAAAAAATGAAAAGCTTTTTATTGGTTTTAACAGTGTTCTCAATAACTCTTGCAGCTTGTAATAACAATCCGGCTGAAGAAAAAAAAGGGACTTTACCTCCTAGTTTAGTTAATAACCCAAGAACAGCAGACGGAATTGATACCAAGTCAGCAGCTGAAAAGCCTACAATGGATTTTGATGACACTGTTCATACTTTCAGCAAAATAACCGAAGGTGAGGTTGTAAGCCATGAGTTTACATTTAAAAACAATGGTAAGTCTCCACTAATTATTACTAGCGCTAGCGGCTCATGTGGCTGCACAGTACCTGAGTATCCAAAAGACCCTATACAACCTGGAAAAACCGGAACGCTAAAAGTTACTTTTAACTCAAAAGGCAAAAATGGACACCAAGAAAAATCTGTAACTATATTTACAAACTCGTTTAGAGGTGTACATATGTTATATATTAAAGGTGAAGTTGATAAAAAATAAACTACTTAAACAAAATAAAAATGAATACAGCGATTTTATTGCAGGCACAAGGACAAAACCCAACATTCTCAGTGTTAATGATGGTGGGTATGTTTGCTGTGATGTACTTTTTCATGATAAGACCACAAAGCAAGAGAGCAAAAGAGCAAAAACAATTTGCTGAAGCTCTAGGCGTAGGCGAATATGTAATTACTACTGCTGGTATACATGGTACGGTTACACGCATGTTTGAAGATGGCACACTTCAAGTAGAAATAGGTAAAGGTAACTTTATTAAAATTGAAAGGTCTGCTATATCAATGGAAATGACAGCAGCTTATAAAAAGAAAAATCAGCCGGTAGCTGAAGCAAGCAAATAATATTTATCCCCAAACATATGCTGAAAGTAGGAATTACAGGTGGCATTGGTTCTGGTAAATCTATTGTATGCCAAGTGTTTGAAACACTTGGCATACCCGTTTTTAAAGCCGACGATGCTGCACGTTGGCTAATGGAAAATGACTATATAATACAAGAAAAACTAAAAAATCTATTATCTGATGAGATATATCTTCCATCCGGGAAGCTGAATAAAGAGCTTTTATACAATAGATTATTTAATAATAAACAGCTTCTTCAAGATTTTAATGGTATTATTCATCCTGCTACTATAGCATATGGCAACAACTGGATGAATACCCAGACATCTCCTTATGTAATAAAAGAAGCAGCATTGTTTTTTGAAAGCGGCACCAATGCATCTATGGATGTAATGATTGGTGTTTATGCAGACAGAGATATAAGGACAAGCAGGGTAGTAAAACGTAGCAAACTAAGCATTGCAAAAATTGAAGAAATAATGTCTAACCAAATGAGTGATGATGAAAAAATGAAGCTATGCGACTATGTAATACTAAATGATGATAAACACGCCTTATTGCCACAAATACTTGAGCTACATAGTAAACTACTAAAAAAGGTGGCTAATTAATTATTGCCACCCATTTATTTCCATTAGTTTTTCAGCTTTAATTATATCCTCAGGCATATCTATTTCTACTCCCATATATTGAGTAATAGCCATTTTAATAGATACTCCGTATTCTAAAAACCTTAAGCATTCTACTTTCTCAGCTAACTCTAAAGGGGTTAATGGCCAGTTTGTAAAATTCATAAGTGCTTGTTTTCTAAATGCATATACACCAATATGCTCATAATAAGGTATTGTAATAGATGTATTTCTCGGATAGGGAATTACACTGCGAGAAAAGAACAAAGCATCATTATTTAAAGAGAGGGCTACTTTCACGTAGTTAGGATCTTCTATTAAACTTTTATCGTTTAATGGTTGAACTAAAGAACCAACTTGAACGGACGAGCCTGAATCGTCTTTAAACAAATCTAGTAACTGCTTTAATGGCTCTCTTTGTACAAATGGCTCATCGCCTTGAACATTTACAAACACATCTGCCTCTAAATCTGCTGCAACTTCAGCTATACGATCAGTTCCGCTCTCATATTCTCGTTTGCTTTTTACAGCTTTACCACCATTAGAAATAATTTCATTCATTATTTCATCACTATCAGTAACAACAATTACTTCATCAAATAAATCTGTATTAACAGCCGATTGATATGTTCTAAGTATTACAGACTTTCCTTTTATTTTTGCTAACATTTTTGAAGGAAAACGTGTAGCACCTAAGCGAGCGGGTATTAATGCAATAACTTTCATTTTCAACTATTTTTTCAATAAACCTAAAATAACAGCAACCCAACCAGATATCATAAGAGTACCACCTAATGGGGTAATTAATCTTGCCCAAACAGGAACGTTAATACTCTTCACCTCCATTAATGGATAAACATACAAAGTACCGCTAAAAAATAAAACTCCTAATAAAAAAAGAGGAACTGACACCTCAAATGATTTATTGGGTAAAATTGAATAGGCTAATCCTACGAATAGTAAAGCAAAGGCATGATAAAATTGATAAGTTACCCCTTTTTGAAATACATCAATTTTTTCAGGAGGTAATACTTTAGTTAAACCATGTGCTGCAAAAGCACCAAGGATAACAGCAGTGCAAGCTAAAAGTGCACCAATTAAAACTGCCGGTTTGTACATGACGTTATTATCTTTTCGAATTTGGTAATATCAATATCTTCAACCTGTAGGGTATATTTTGCTTGTTCGTAATACTGCGAACGAGCAGAGAGTAGTTTTTCAATATCAAAGGGTAGTTTTTCTTTATCCAAAAACATAGGCCTTTGATTAGTATCTTTCAACAAATTCATAACCAAAAAGTCAATTCCTGATTTAAGATAAACTGTAAACCCCTTCTGATTTAAGAACTCTAAATTGTTATTGAAACAAGGCGTTCCACCACCACATGATACTATAGTATTAGCTGTGGTAGAGTAAACTATATTTTCTAATATTTCAGTCTCTTTTTTTCTAAAATACGTCTCGCCGTATACTTTAAATATATCTGACACTGACTTTTGTTCTAACTTTTGAATTAAGTCATCAGTATCCAAATGTTGCAATCCATAGTATTGAGCACACTTATGTGCCCAATAAGACTTACCTACACCTGGCATACCAATCAGAAATATTATGCTTGGCCCACTATTACTTTCCATAAAAATAGTAGCGCATTTTTAGCTGCCATATCCTTGTTTCTTTCTCTATCGTAAAAGAAATTAAATTCTTTAGCAATTGTTTTATCTGGGCTAGCTACAGCAATCCATACTGTTCCAACTTTTACCCTTTCGGTGCCTCCATTAGGGCCAAGCACTCCGCTAACAGCCACGGCATAATCTACTCCTAAAAGTCTTTTAGCACCATTAGCCATAGCAAGAACAGTAGCTTCACTAACAGCCCCTTTTTCCACTATTATACTCTTATCTACACCTAATACGTTTTCCTTTATTTCGTTAGCATAAGATACTATACTACCTATAAAATGTGAAGATGCGCCTGGAACCTGTGTTATAAGATGACCAATTAATCCGCCGGTACAACTTTCTGCAAAGCCAACTTTTACATTTGTGCCTTTAATGGCATTCAATACTATTTTTTCTAAAGGTATATCTTCTCTAGCCACAACAATTTTACCCAGTATATTGCATATATCTTCTTGAAGCGCACTTAACTCATTATTCAGTAATTGTTCATCTGTATGATAACCCGTCAATCTTAACTTTACCATACCTGCATCTGGTAAATAAGCTAAACTAATGTAGCTTGGCAATTTTGATTCGAAATCAACAAGTTTATCTGCTATAAAACTTTCGCCTTCACCTGCGGTAAATACAGTTTTATGAATAAAAGGTATGCTTTGAAATTTATCAGCTATTATCGGCAATGCAACATTTGCCATAATATGCTTCATTTCAAAAGGCACACCCGGCAGAGATATTAGGACTTTATTATTTTTTTCAAAAAGCATTCCAGGTGCAGTACCCAAAGTGTTGAATAAAACTTTACAATTATCTGGAACTTCAGCCTGCTTGAGGTTTCGTTCAATAATTGGTCTATTTCTCTTAGCAAACATTTCTAACAAATGAGCTTTAACCTCTTCATTCACTATAAGTTTGCCGCCAAAGTATTGGCATAATAGCGGTTTGGTAATGTCATCAGATGTTGGTCCAAGACCACCGGTAACAATAAATAAATCAGCCTTTAACCACACCTCATCCAAACAATCTGTTATAGCTTTGTAGTTATCTCCTACTGCAATTCTACTTTTTACTACAATTCCAATTTTATTTAATTGCTGAGCTATCCAAGCAGAATTAGTATCTATTGTTTGGCCTATCAAGAGTTCATCTCCAATGGTAATAAGTATAGCAGATTTATTTTGCATTATTATCTATATTTAAATCAAAGAAAGGAGCTAGTCTTGTATACAGTTGCTCCGGCATATTTACTTTAGATTTTATTTTAGGATCGTAAAATACTAGCGTGGTAACCCCTTTATTTAAAAATTGCCCTTCTTCATTATATAATTCAGAGTGAAACTGAATTTTAGAAGAAGTGGGTAAATCTTTTAAAATAGTTTTTACGGTAATTAAATTATCATACAAGGCAGGTCTGTAATATTGCACATGTAAATCTACCACTGGCATTAGTATCCCCATATCTTCTAATTCTTTATAGGTAAAGCCTAATTGCCGTATAGCTTCCGCACGTCCAACCTCGTAATAAAGTGCATAATTACCATAGTACAAATAGCCCATCTGGTCTGTTTCACCATATCTTACTCTTATTTGCGTGCTGGATGTATACATATTATTCAGGTTTCTTTCTATCAGAGTTTTTTATTGTATATACACCATTTGCTTGGGTTAAACATGTAACAGTGAGATCATTTATACATATATGTGCAGGTAAGTTGGCATTATACCATATGATGTCAGCAATATCTTCAGGACGTATAGGATTAACATCCTCATATACACTTTTTGCTCGTGTTTCATCTCCTTTGAAACGTACCAATGAAAATTCAGTTTCTGCCATACCGGGATGAACTCCTGTAACTTTTATACCATAGGGTAGTAAGTCTATACGCATAGACTGGCTAAGCGCATCTACTGCATATTTAGTAGCACAGTATACATTACCATTTTTATATACCGTTTTTGCAGCTGTAGACCCAATATTAAAAATATGACCGCTACATTGCCTTTTCATATACGGTAGTACTTGCTTTGTTACATAAAGTAAGCCCTTTATATTGGTATCTATCATTATATCCCAATCATCTGTATCTCCTTCATCTATAGTGCCTAAACCGGCTGCTAAACCTGCATTATTCACCAAAACATCAATCTTTTCAATACCTGACAACTTATTGAAAGCCTCGTTTACAGCTTCTTTATCTCTTACATCAAAACACAAAGAAATAACTTCTACCTTGTAATTTTCCTCTAGACCTTTCTTTAGTGCATCTAATCTTTCTTGCCTTCTTCCGGTTATAATAATATCGAAACCTTCTGAGGCAAATTTGGTTGCTATGGCTTTACCAAATCCTGAAGTAGCACCAGTAACTAAAATTGTCTTATTCATGCCCTGTATTTGACTAACAAAAGTATTGGTAATTATATAGAGTGCAGAAATTGGGGCTAAATAACTACCTTAATAAAACTATAAATTTGATTGTTTATTTTTCTCTATGCAAAAGATATTTGGCTAAATCTAAAAGTGGCTGTTTCCTTTTTTCAGGTATAGCAACACTTTCCAAATAATCGAACGCCAACTGAGAATAGTGTGAAACAGCATTTCTGCAATCTAAGTCTGCACCCGTTTGACTAAATAGAGATAGCATTTTATCTACCTTACCAGTAGTATCACTTAATAATAAACTATTTATTTCAGTGCTTTGTGCTGGTGTAGCTTTATTCAAGGCAGTTAATAATAAATAAGTCTTTTTATTGGCTAAAATATCTCCACCGTTCTGTTTTCCTGTAAGTTCTATATTCCCAAATGCATCTAAATAGTCATCTTGCAACTGAAAAGCAATTCCTAAATTTTTACCAAATTGATACAACTTATTGGCATTATCACCAAGTGCCCCTCCAGCTATAGCCCCTAATTTTAAACTACAAGCAAGTAATACCGAGGTTTTTAGAGCTATCATCTCTATGTATTCATCAATAGACACATCTTGTCTATTTTCAAAATCCATATCCATTTGTTGTCCTTCACAAACCTCTACAGCCGTTTGATTGAATAACTGTAGGGCAGGTGAAAGATGATTTTTCATACTTGCCAATGATTGATAGGCAATAATATTCATTACATCTCCACATAATATTCCTGACACTAAGCCATACTTAGTATGTAGTGTTGCTTTACCCCTTCTTAATGGTGCTTTATCCATTATGTCGTCATGAATCAAGGTAAAGTTGTGAAAAAGCTCAATGGCGGTTGCAGCATGCCATGCGTCATCATTAATTTCCGTAAACAGCTCATTAGCCATTAAGCAGAGAACAGGTCTAACTCTTTTACCACCTAAACTTAAGAAGTACCTACAAGGCTCATACAATGATATTGGTTTGTAATGTTCAGGAATAGCACTTCTAAATTTTGCTTCAAATTGCTCCGACAGCTCACTAAAGGAATACATATATTTTTTGAATAGTAGTTATTTGGATTGCTAAAGTAGTAAGTATCTACTACACATAGCTTTATCCTATTTTCTTTTATTAATCTTCTTTTTATTCTTTGGCGATTTAATACCGGCAATTCTTCTTGATAACTTAGTAGCAGGTACTTCAGCAAGACCATAATCAATTCTACGCTTATCTAAATTAGCTGCAATAACTTTTATTTTAACATGTTCGCCCATAGTAAACTTCAAGCCTGTAAACAAACCAACTAGAGCGTATTCTTGCTCTTTAAACTCAAATTGATCAAAATCAGACAAGTCATTTACAGATACCATTCCTTCACACTTATGCTCTATTGTTTCTGCCCAAAAACCATATGCGGAAACGCCACTGATAACAGCATCAAAATCTTCACCTACATACTTCAGCATATATTCTACTTGCTTATATTTATTTGCTGAGCGTTCAGCCTCCATAGCTCTGCGTTCTTGATCTGAGCAATGTCTGCACATTTCATCTAGCTGCTTAATAGGCTTTATTTTATTATCAAGACACTGCTGTAATATTCTATGAACCAGTACATCAGGATATCTTCTTATGGGAGAAGTAAAATGACAATAATGAGCAAAGCCTAAACCATAGTGGCCAATATTATCTGTAGTGTAAACAGCCTTAGCCATTGTTCTGATACCTAGCTGCTCTAAAACATGTTGCTCTGGTTTGCCGTGTACTTTTTGTAACATAGCATTAAAAGATGTAGCTATATTTTCCGGCGCAGAAAGATCAAGGGCAACTCCAAACTTGGAGGCGAAAGATGCAAATACTTTTAATTTATTTTCATCAGGCACATCATGTACTCTATAAGGAAAAGGAACTGGCTTTTCTTTATAAACAATTTCACTTACATACTCTGCAACATGCTTATTAGCCAATAACATAAGCTCTTCAATTAGCTGATGAGATTCTTTACTCTCTTTAACTACTATGCCTACTGGTACAGCATTTTCATCTAACTTAAACCTAACTTCTTGTGAAGAAAAATTAATAGCTCCCTTTTTAAATCTGGCTGCTCTTAAATTTTGAGAGATAGTATTCAATAGTAATACCTCTTCTTTGTAATCTCCTGATGCTCCATCAATAATTTCTTGAACTTCTTCGTACGTAAATCTTCTGTTAGAGTGTATTAAAGTTCTGCCTAGCCAATAATCCTTTATTTTCCCAGTTTTATTTATGGTAAAAACAGCTGAAAATGTATATTTATCTTCATTTGGTCTTAAAGAACATAATTCATTAGAAAGCCTTTCAGGAAGCATGGGTAGAACCCTATCTGGTAGATAAACACTTGTAGCTCGTTTATAAGCTTCAATATCTAAAGCAGACCCAGTTTCTATGTAATGAGATACATCTGCAATATGTACACCTACTTCATAATATCCACCTTTTAATGGCTTTATAGATATGGCATCATCAAAATCCTTTGCATCTACAGGATCAATTGTAAATGTTAGTGTATCTCTAAAATCTTTTCTTTTCTTTACTTCAGCGGAAGAAATTACCTCTTCATATCTTGCCGCATCTTCTAAGACTTCTTCAGGGAACGATAAAGGAAAAGCATGCTCTAGTAAGATGCTTTGCATGGCTATTTCGTTTACCGAAGCATCAGTGTAAATAGAGACTATTTCACCTACCGGATTTTTAGTTTTACCATTCCATTCTACAATTTTTGCTACTGCTTTATCGCCGTTTTTAGCACCTTTCAATAAATGTAGCGGTATATAAATATCTACATTAATTTTATCATTATCAGGTACCAAAAAAGCAAAATGTGGGTGTAACTCAACCACCCCAGAAAACTCCATCTGCTTTCTTTGTTTTACTGCAATAACTTTGCCCTCCGGTTTCTTTATATCATACTTATCTAATAATTGAACTTCTACAGTATCTCCATTTAATGCATTGTGCATTCTGTCGGGTCTAATCTTTATATCCTTAGGCAGTCCTTCAACTATTACAAATCCTAAACCACCCTTTGTAACTTCTAAACGACCAGAAAAAACTAATGGATTTCCTTCACTACTACCTTTCTTCTTCCTTGATTTACTTTTTGCCATATAGCAAACGATGTTTTAATAAAGATAGTAAGATGCTAGCTGTAAAAATCTTAAAATAAAAAAATAATGTGGATAGACATTAAACTTGGCAAGGCAATTGCAATCTATATCTATATAAAACTGAATAACATGAAAAACATCATTGCAATTTTCGCCATTCTAATTGCTGTAACATTTAGCAATACAGCTAACGCTCACAGAGGCTACTACAGACACCATAACCGATGCAGACCTATTGTATATACAAATGTATATGCACCTGCACCAAGAGTAGTAGTTTATAATAATAGACCTATGTGTCCACCGCCTCCCCCTAGATATGTGTATCGTCATTACCCTCGTAGAGTAGCGTACTATCCACCACCACAGTATGCATATAGAGGTAGACATATGAATAGAAGAATGTGTTATTGAGAGACACAAACGGGAGCAAAAATTTGCTCCCGTTTCTTGTAGTATTACAATAGTACTGAGGTATGTTAATAGTTTAAAAAAAAGCCATTCAACGTTAGGAAATTACACATATCTGATGCAAATTTGTAGAAGATATTCACTTTATGTCATTGCTTATAGCAGATAGCGGCTCAACAAAAACAGATTGGTGTCTGATACGAAAGAATAAGAAAACAATATTCTTTCAATCTCAGGGTATCAATCCGTTTTTACAAACGCCGGAAGCTATAAGTAATGTGCTAAGAGAGGAAATGCCCTTCGACCTAGTACAACATACACCTGAAAAGATATTTTTCTTTGGTGCAGGTGCTGCTACCACTGAAAAACAACTTATTCTGCAAAAGGTATTAAAAGCCCATTTTAATGCAGGCAAAATAATTGTACAAAGCGATATGATGGCTGCTGCTTTAGCATTATGTGGCGATCAGAAAGGTTTAGTATGTATCTTGGGTACAGGAAGTTCATCTTGCTACTATAATGGAGAGAAAATAAAAGAGCGCCAACCTTCATTAGGCTATATAGCAGGGGATGAGGGTAGTGGTAACCACATGGGCAAACGTATTTTACAATACTATACCTATGGCACTTTTGATGAACAATTAAGAATGGACTTTGAAATGCGCTTTGGTAAAGATTTGACTAAAATAATTGCTCAATTGTACAAAGACCCATTTCCTAATAGATACCTTGCTAGTTTTGTAACATTATTGGCTGAAAACAGAGGCCACTATATGGCTGAGAATATTATTGAGGATTGTTTTAACGACTTCTTTCAACGTTCGATACTAAAATATAGACAAAGCTGGAAACATCCCTTGTTTTTCTGTGGTTCTATTGCTCATGCTTTTCAGGATATACTACTAAGCTTGTGCAACCAGTATGAACTAGAGTTAGGTAAAATTGCTAAAAGCCCTATGGAGGGATTAGTAAAGTATTACAAATCTCAGCTTTAATTTAGTACTTAACTTACTGTTTGTATCTTTGTTCAAATAACTATATTATTTGGAAAATTTGCTTTATATCATCATAGCTGTAGCTCAGATAGCTATTCTCATTATTTATTTCACAAGAAGTAAGAAAAAAAAGAAACCAGAATTAAAACCTGCTCATACTGAAGATTATCCATTTGATGCCATGCGAAAAATGGCCTTAAACGCTGCTCCCGGTATTTTACTAGCTAGTATACCTGAAGATACTAGAACTGTATATGCTGTAGTTATGGACTGGAATGTAGGTAGTGATATGATTACATTAAGTACAAACCTTACCGGAGAAGCCAACCTATATGTAAAATCGGGTGGTGGAGTAGTAGGAGCTGGAAAATATGCAAATATTGCAGCAGAGGCACAAGCATTAGTTAATATAGCGCAACAATTAGTAGCAACAGCACTTTATAGACAAGAGATACATCTTCCAGCTCCGGATAATGTGCAGTTTTGTCTGCTAACCAACCATGGAAAGTTTATTATAACGGATAGTCTTTCTAAAATAAAAGAGCAAACTTCATTGTGTTTGCCCTTATTTGAGAAAGCTAGTCATGTAATAAATGAAATGAGAGCTACTGCGGCAGATAATTAGTGTTATATATCTTTAATAGTATCTAAATCACTCACTATCTTGCTGTTATGATATTTCTTCATACTTGGTACGGAAAATATTAATGCCAGGCTAACTAAAATTGCACCAACTACAAATGGCATACCCGCAAACTTAAATGGTGCGCTATCTGATGTAAAGTATGCAAAAAGATTATTCATCATAAGTGGACCTAAAATTGAGGTGACACTCATAACGCTAGTTAGTGCCCCTTGTAGTTCTCCTTGTTCATTAGATGCTACCTGATTAGCTATAATACCTTGCAAAGCCGGACCACCTAAGCCTCCAAGACAGTAGGGAATTATAAATAAAAACATCATCCATGTTTCAGTAGCAAATGCAAATAACAATAACCCTAATGCGTAGAGTGTAAAACCTAAATAGACTGATTTTTTCTCTCCAAATAATGGAATGGTATATCTAATCAATCCACCTTGAACTAAAGCAACGAAAATACCAAACATTGAGAGCGATAAACCTACCCAAGAATCACTCCAGTTAAATTTATACTTGGTATAATATGCCCAATTAGACTGTACACTATGAGATGCCAAATAAATAAGAAAATAAGACAACACTAAACCTGATACTATGGGGTATTTTTTCAATTTCAATAAACTACCTATAGGGTTTGCCTTTTTCCAATCAATAATTGGTCTTCTATTACTTTTATCTAAAGACTCCGGTAGTATAAAATAACCATACAATAAATTTATAACACTAAAACCAGCAGCTACAATAAAAGGCAAACGAACAGCCCAATTAATACTTGAATGAGCATCCATTTTAGCCCCTACAATACTGCATAAACTTCCTATGCTAGGCCCTATAATAAATCCTAAGCCAAAAGCTGCTCCCATTAAACCAAAGTTCTTTGTCCTATTTTCAGGAGTACTAACATCTGAAATGTAGGCCATAGCAGTAGTAAAGCTAGCCCCCATAATGCCTGCGATAACACGACCTATAATTAAGAGTGCAAAAGTGGGCGTAAATGCTTGGAATACATAATCTATTCCTAACCCTAATAAAGCCAATAACAACACTGGCCTTCTGCCTATCTTATCGCTTAATGCACCTACAATTGGTGAAAAAATAAATTGCATTACAGAGTAAGAGAATACTAAGTAACCTCCATACTGTGATGCTTTAGATAATGAGCATCCTGTTAATTCAACAATTAAAGATGGGGAAACCGGAATGATGATACCTAACCCAATTACATCAATAAGAATTGTAGCAAAAATAAATCCGAGAGCAGCGTTTTTAGTAGATTTCATGGTAAAAAAGCTACAAAAATAACGAAACCCTCGGATTTGGTATTTAGTCTTTATTATTTTCTATTATTCAAAAACGTCAATGTATTTTGTCTCTCTTTTTTTACCATTTGAAGAGTTATAACCATATACATAACCATATCCATAGCTATTACCATAACCATATGAATCTCCATAGCTAATGCGCTTTGTATTTATGTCATTAAATACAATATTTACATTGGGCAGTTTTTCTTCCTTAACTAATTCATTTAAAACATTAAAATGTTCTGTAGTGGTATAATCAAACCTTACTACATACAAGGTAGTATCTACTATATTAGAAAGTACTTGAGCATCTGATACTAAGCCAATAGGTGGTGTATCTATAATTATATAGTCAAAATCATTTTTCAACTGCTCTATTAGCATCTTTGTTTTATCCATACAAAGCGCCTCCGCAGGATTGCATCTTGATACACCAACAGGCAATATATACAAACCATCACAAATATTTGATGAGTGTATGATATCATTATATGTAGCATTGTTGTTTATATAATCTGAAAAACCTTGAAGATTATACAAGCCAATATTTTTAGATATGACCGGCTGGCGTAAATCCATTTCTAAGAGAATAACTCTTTTACCTAAAGTAGCTAAACTCTTAGATACGTTAACACTTATAAACGATTTGCCTTCGCCTTCAATTGAAGACGTTATGAGAATCGTTTTGTTTTTACCGGCATTCATTAATAGATTGGCTCTTAAGTATCTGAATTGTTCACTTATATTTTGTATTTCTTGATTCTTAAGCGTCTTTTTACCACTAATATGGCCAATTTTTCCAATAATAGGAGTATCTGTTGTCGCAACAATATCGCACATTCCCATAACCTTGTTATTCAAGCGATGCTTCATCATTATGCCTGCAGAAGGTATAGCTATACCGAATATCATAGCAGCTACTATTAAGTTTTGTGACCCAGATTGTATAGGGTAATTACCGCCAACAGGAGACGCTACTAATTTTACACTTGATATTTTTTGCTCTCTGGTAAGTGCTATTTCTTCTCTGGATTTTAGCAGAAAAACATACAAATCTTGTAGCAAAGTTTGTTTTCTTGTAAATTCTAATAATCCTCTTTCTTTCACCGGCATAGATGCCAACTGATTTTTATAACTACTTGAATTATCTCTACACTGTTTATTTTTCAACTCTATTTCTGCAGCTATTTTATCTAAATCAAACATCAATTCTTTTCTCAGTTTTGCCAACTCATTATCCATATCCTTTATTATTGGATTCTTTTCTTTATAAACACCCATAGCCTTTGCTCTTTCACTCTGTAAGGCATTGTATTTGCTAACAGCATCAACAACAATAGGATAATTTTGTACGTTAGGATAAAAAGGAGCTACAGAAAAAAGATGCTCATTGAAGTACTCTTTGTATTGATTGATTAATGTAATTTGAAGATTACCTTCTTGTATTTGCTTTTCTACTTCAGTATTTCCGTTCAACATATTAGTAGCCTGCACCTCAACATTTACTATTTGATTAGCAAGTTTGTAGTCCTGCATATCTTTCTCTAAATCATGCAATTCTTTAGATACAGCATCTATCCTCTCAGTAAGAAAATTATACGCTTGATCAGATGACTGATTACGTTGTGCTAATTCTTGTTCAGCATATTTGTCAATTATCTTACTTAAAACTGCAGTGCCTCTTTTACCATTTGTTTCTTTTAATGATAAGTGCACAACATCAGAGTTTTTGTCTTTTTTCTGTGCAGCAAATTTGGCAGAATAGGCTATTGCTACAGAAGCCGGATCTTGAATAGAAATTTGTAGTTTTTTACCAATGAATTTACCTATGTAAACTGTAGGCATTAATGTTATGTCTGTTGCAGCTATTCCTTTTAGTTTTTGACCAAAGTGATTTTTAATTGTTTTATTATTCACATTGATTAGATATTCTGTATTAGAAATGATATCAATTGTAAAGGAAACCTGATTACTTTGTTGACCGCTATTAGTATTTACAATTATGGGTTGACAATCAAATATTTCTCTGCTACGAAGCTTACCAGGCTCTTTTAGTTTTATATTCAATTGTAAATCCTCAACTACACTTTTTATAAGCCTTGGGCTATTAAGTACAGCTATTTCATTTTCCAGACTACTTTTATCTGTTATTAAATTTAGCACAGGAGAGGAATTATTACCAGACTGTCCCGATTGAGAGTTATTTTTATCAGCCAATATTATGTCGGCCTCGATATTAAATATCGGTTGCTTTATATAGTTAACAGATCTTGCCAATACAACACATACTACAATGCACCCAAGATAATAATACCAATTCCGCTTTACTACGTTTACAGCAATATGGAACTGAGCTTTTATATCCTTGCTCTTATCAGTGGATAATATACTGTTTTGCTTCTCCATAACACTAGTTTTTTATTTGTTAAGACTTCAAACTTATATATAATTATATAAATCGTTTGCTAAAATAAAAACTTAATAACAAATAAAAAAAGCAATAACACGAATATTTATATTTTCAAATAAATAAAAATAATAATGAAAATGAATAGAAAAACAACATAATACACATCTATTATATAATAATATCTAGAAAAGCTTGTTAAATAAAGACTTTTACAGAACCGAGATAGTTAGTTAATCAAAAGCAAACGACAAATAAATATAATATTTTTTATACTATTTTAGAAAATTACCCAAAAGACAATGAAAATACAAAATACTACATATGTAATATATTTTAACAAAAAATAGAAAAATAGCTGGCATAACAAACAATTAATCATTAGCGCCGTTAAACATAGTCATATATAGAATATATGCATTCTTAGTTACAACCTTAGTATTTATTAAATTGCCATAGTCTAATACTTCGGTAAAACCATTAGAACTATAACCAGTTTTAATATTTTTCAACTCGAATTTTCCATTATCATTCGCTATAAATACAAATGAATTGTTTGATTTGTTTACTATAGCATCATTAGGTAATGCAAAAATGGAATCACTACTGATGTGTACAACCGCAGACATATACATACCGGGAACCAAAGTATGATCATAACTTTCAAAATGACAATGCACATCAGTACTTCTATTATTAGTAAGATCTTTACCAATAAGAATTATCTCACAAGGAAACTTCTTATTGGGGGCAGTATTTGTCCATGCAAGCAATTTTTGACCAATTTTTAGTTTATCAATATCTTTCTCAAAAACAGTGAGATTTAGGTGAATGTCACTTGGGTCAACTATTTCAAAAAGCACATCAGACGGACTTATATATTTACCGGTATTGACATTTACTTTTGATACAAAACCATTTGCAGGAGCTGTTATCGATACGGCTCTTGTAATAGTTTTTTCACTTATGTTTTTAGGATTTATTCCTATCAACTTTAATTGTTCAGCCAAACTATTTACAGATATTAAATTTGTATTGTAGTCAGCCTCGCTTTGCTGAAATTGCTTATCACTTGATGCCTTACTTGCATTTAATTCTTTTTGACGATAGTACTCCTTTTCACTATACAATAGCTTTGCTTTGGCAGATAAATAATCTCTCTGTAATTCTATAAAGCGTTGATCTTCAATTATAGCAACTATTTCACCTTTTTTCACTTTGGCTCCAGGAAGTAATTTTATAGACTTTAAATAACCTCCCATGGGAAAACTAACTGAAATCATATTTTGAGGTGGTACATCAATTGTGCCATTTAAGCTTAAGTCATGATTCATACTAATTTTTTCCAATGAACCAATTGCAATATCAGCATTCTTTAATTGCTCTTTACTTAAGATTAATTCATTAGAATTTTTACTAGCAGGAATCTCTTTCTCTGTAACAGTTTCGTTTTTACAAGAAATAAGGATCTGCGTAAATAGCACTATAAAAACAAAATATTTTATATACATTTTATTTATTTTTGAAGATAATATTGTAATTCAATTATTGTGGTGTTTAATGAACTAACCGTAGAATAATACTGACTGTATATATCATAGGCTTGCTGAAGTAAAATAGAGTAATTGAGATAATCAATTTCTCCTTTTATGTATTGCAAACCTGCAGTACTAATTATAACTTCTGCATTACGTAACAATACGTTTTCATACTCAGATACTTTACTTATCAGATTATCGTATTGTTTCTTTTGAGCATTATAATCTAGGTAAAATTTTTGCTTTTTGTACTCATTCTCTAATTGAGCAACTATATAGTTAGTGTTAGCAGATACTATTCTAGCTTTTTGTGCTCCCCAAAACAAGGGTATACCAATACCTAATTGATAAGAACCAAACTTATTGTTGATAGAATAATAGCGTTCTTGGTTATCTACTTTTTGCCAACCTTGGAAAGATTGATTAATATATCCTGCAAATATATCTGGCAACAACATATGCTTATTGATACCTAGATTGTATTTGGCAACCGATGATGCATGCTGTAATATATCAATATAGGGATGAGTATTGAATCCATTTGTATCAATCAATAGATTCAATTTCAAATGAGAACTATCAATTAGAATATTTTCTTCTGTATTTAGTAACCATTTAATCTCATTGTATGCTACTTCAATACCTAGCTCATTCTCATTTTTCAATAGCTTTAGTTTTTTTAATAACATCTCTGCGGTATTATACTCTAGAATGTTACTTTCACCTAGTTTATATCTTAAAGTAGCTCTTTGGTAAAATGTATCAACTAATTGTAGCTCTTTAAATAAAAGATTATTTAAAGCATACAAGTATACAATATGATAGTACGCTTGAGCAACAGCTTTTTTTAGCAATAACTGTTGCTCCCTTAGATTAAGTTCTCTTTCTTTCGTTTTTTCTATTAACAGTTTCCTAGTCTGTAAATACACAGTAGGAAATTGAAAAGATTGACTTATTGTAAACTTATTATCTAAGTACGCACTATTTACATGACCTGTTTCTAGCTGAAGGTTAGTGTTATTTACAGAAAAAGCTGTTCCAATCTCTTGCTTAGATTGTTTGTATTGCAAAGATGCCGACTGAATAGAAAGATTATGTTGAAGAGCATAGTCCTGAGCTGCTTCTAGTGTCATCTTTACTTGTCCATTTGTATTATATGATAAAAGAAATAGTATAACTAAAACAGAAAATATTTTAGCAAATGGTATTTTCTTTTTTCTATGAGTAATTACATATAAAACAGGTAAAAGAAATAATGTCAAAAAAGTAGCAGAAAATAGCCCACCTATTACAACTGTAGCTAGAGGTCTTTGAACTTCAGCACCGGCTCCGCTGCTTAATGCCATTGGTAAAAATCCTAAAGAGGCTACAGAAGCAGTCATTAAAACGGGTCTTAACCTGACAGAAGTACCTTGTAGTACAATTCTTACAGCGTTCTTAATACCTGACGCCTGTAATCTATTAAACTCGGCTAGCAAAACAATTCCATTTAAAACAGCTACACCAAAAAGTGCAATAAATCCGATACCTGCACTAATACTAAATGGAAGACCCCGCATAACTAGAGCTAGAATACCACCTATTGCGGAGAGTGGAATAGCTGTATAAATTAATATACTCTCTTTTACCGACTTAAATGCAAAAAATAGCAATAGAAAAATTAGTAATAATGATACCGGCACGGCAATAGACAATCTTTTTTTAGCAGCTTCAAGATTTTCAAAAGCGCCTCCATAGGTGATGTAGTAACCAGTGGGCAAGCGCAATTGTTCTGCTTTTTGTTGCACCTCTTTTACTATGCTTTGCACATCTCTTCCTCTAACATTAAAACCTGTAACAATCCTTCGTTTGGCATCTTCTCTTTGAATTTGGTTTGCCCCCTCAACAATATCAATGCTAGCAAAAGTTGACAGTGGCATTTTAGCACCAGATGGCGTATTTACTAACAGATTTTTAATATCATCAATACTCAATCTTTTTTCCTCAGCCGAACGAACAACTAATTCGAACCTACGTTCGCCCTCATATACATTCCCGGTTGCTCTTCCTGCAAATGCAATATTCACGGCATCATTTATAGTTGTAATATCTAATCCGTATTGTGCTAGTGCTTTTCTGTTGTATTGTATAACCACTTGCGGTACACCACTAATTGGCTCTACATATATATCTTTAGCGCCTTCTATGCCAGATAGTATACTACCAAGTTTTGATGCATAGGAAGCCAGAGTATCTATATTTTCTCCAAATATTTTACATACAACATCTTGCCTGGCACCAGTCATTAATTCATTAAAACGCATCTGAACTGGAAATTGAAAACCTGTAGTAATACCCGGTATTTGTGACAACACTTTACTCATTTTTTCAGCTAATTCAGGAAAAGAATGTGCACTAGTCCACTTGGATTTATCCTTTAGCGTCACTATCATATCGCATGCTTCAGGAGGCATGGGATCAGTTGGTATCTCACTACTACCAATTTTAGTAACTACTTTTTCTACTTCGGGGAAACTTTTCAGTAACAATCCTGAGGCTTTTTGGGTCAAGTTTACTGTAGTATTAATGTTACTACCGGTTAACAACTTAGTTTCAATTGCGAAATCACCTTCTTCTAGTTGTGGTATAAACTCGCCACCCAACGTTGTAAAAAGATAAATAGCACTAATAAATACAGCAATAGTAACTGTAATTATTAACCTAGGGTAGTGCAATATTTTTGCTAAAAGGTGTTTAAAAGCTATCTCTACTTTATTAAGTACAATTTCGCTATAGTTTTTCTTTGCCTTTGATTTATACCTGAGGAATACAGCACTCATCATAGGTATATAAGTAAGTGATAATAAAAATGCACCTACTAATGCAAATGCTACAGTTTGCGCCATAGGTTTAAACATTTTCCCTTCAATACCTTGTAATGAAAAGATAGGTAAGTATACTATAAGAATAATTAGCTGACCAAAAACGGCACTGTTCATCATTCTAGAAGATGATTCCTCCACCTCTGCATCCATATCATTTTGCGCCACTTGTAATATTTGTTTATACTTAGCTGAGGTAGTTAATTTGTGTAATATAGCTTCAACAATTATTACTGCTCCATCTACAATTAGTCCAAAATCCAGTGCACCCAAGCTCATCAGATTACCACTTACACCAAATAGATTCATCATAATTATAGCAAATAACATTGCTAATGGTATAACTGATGCTACAACCAACCCAGCTCTAATATTACCTAAGAAAAGTATAAGTATGAAAATTACAATAAGAGACCCTTCAATTAAGTTCTTCTCAACGGTACCTATGGCGTTATTAACCATTTTTGTTCTATCTAAAAAAGCCTCAATAACAACCCCTTTCGGTAATGTTTTTTTAATCTGTTCTACCTTTTCTTTAACGGACTTTATAACTTGTCCACTATTAGCGCCTTTTAGCATCATTACAACGGCTCCTGCAACTTCGCCATCATTGTTATAGCCCATTGCGCCATATCTTACTGCATGCCCAATTCTTACATCGGCTACATCGCCTAATAAAAGCGGAACACCATTACCCAAATTCTTTACTACTATATTTTTTATATCATCGGTATTGGCTACTAAACCTTCACTTCTTATATATAGCAAAGTAGGCCCCTTTTCTATATAGGCACCTCCAGTATTCTGATTATTTTGTTCTAAACACTTAAAAATATCATTTATAGATACCTGATAACTATTCAATTTCGCCATATCTATGGCCACCTCATATTGCTTTAAAAAACCACCGAAGCTACTTACATCAGCAACACCTTTTACACCTAATAGCTGTCTTCTTACAATCCAATCTTGAATAGTTCTTAATTCTGTAGGCCCATAAGCTGCTTCATAACCTTTAGCAGGGCGTAAGATATACTGATAAATTTCACCAAGTCCTGTTGTTACCGGAGCAAGGGTAGGTGGGTTTATACCTTTCGGAATATCATTTTGCACTTGTTGTAAACGCTCGCTTACTTGCTGTCTGGCCCAATATATATCTACATCATCTTCAAAAACTAATGTAATAAGAGAAAGACCAAAACGGGAAAAACTTCTCATCTCAATCAATCCGGGCACATTTGCGTTTACCTGTTCAATCGGAAATGTTACTAGCCTTTCAATATCAGGAGCCCCAAGAGCTGGTGCAACTGTGATAACTTGTACTTGATTATTGGTAATATCAGGCACTGCATCTATTGGTAATTTAGTTACCTCATAGGCACCATAACCTACTAATGCTAATATAAATAAAGCTATAATCAGCTTATTTCTTACTGAAAATCTTATAATAAAATCTAACATACATAATATTTAGACACTACTAGGGTAACTAATAGCATGAAAAATAGGCATGACTAATCATGCATTATCCATTATAGAATCTAAATATTTCGTGGAGGTTGCCAAATGGCATCTAGATAGCTACTGCTAGGTACATCTTCATTATGAAGGGGGGAGTGGAATACAGCGTATTGATATGTAATAACTAACTTATCATCAAAAGTCAGTGTAGAGGGCGGGGTAGAAGCGTTTACAAAAAAATAATGACCACACTGCTTGAATGGCAACTGATTATCCCTTTCTTTATCACCATCGTGATCATCAGAAACAACATAATGCATTTTTAAAAATTGCAATAAACTGAGCTTGTTGTTCTTTTGCTTATGCTCAAAGAAATGGGAGACCAATACAGGCAATTTTACAAACTGCTGCAATGGCGTACCAGTGACACTAATTGTAACCAGTAGTAATATGGCTATTAGTTTATTCAACACAGTAAAGATACTAACAAAAAAACTAGAAGTAATATTAAAAAATATAGGGTTGCATATTGCAACCCTATATAGTATAAAATATTTACCGGACACTATACAGTAACGGCGTACATCTCTTTTCTCAACTCTTTTACTCTATCATTAGCTAGATATTCATCGAAAGACATCTCTCTATCAATAAGGCCATTAGGAGTCAACTCTAGCACTCTGTCTGCTACAGTGTTTGTTAGCTCATGGTCACGAGATGTAAAGATAATTGTACCCTTGAAATCTTTCATGCCGTTATTTAAAGCCGTGATGCTTTCCAAATCTAAGTGGTTGGTTGGCTCATCAAGCATTAGCAAATTACCTTTCATCATCATCATTCTGCTAAGCATACAACGCATTTTTTCGCCCCCACTTAATACAGACGATTTTTTAAGTGTTTCTTCACCTGAGAATAACATTCTACCTAAGAACCCACGTATAAAAGTTTCGTCTTTTTCCTCTGAATATTGACGTAGCCAATCTATTAGATTATCATTATTACCCTCGAAATACTTACTATTATCATTAGGTAAATAAGCAGGAGTAATAGTTACGCCCCATTTAAACGACCCTTCAAAATCAGTATCCTCACCACTTAATATTTGGTAAAAAGCTGTAGTAGCTAAAGAGTTACTAGAAATAACGGCAACTTTTTGACCACGTTTCAAATCGAAATTGATATCCTTGAATAACAATTCACCATTTAAACTTTTCTTAAGACCTTTAACTTCTATGATTTGATCTCCAGCTTCACGTATCTGATTATTGAATAAAATAGCCGGGTACTTTCTATTAGACGCAGGCATTTCATCTACCTTAATCTTATCTAAAGCTTTCTTTCTACTAGTAGCTTGTTTAGATTTAGATGCATTGGCAGAGAAACGAGCAATAAACTCTTTTAACTCAGCTATTTTGTCTTCAGCTTTCTTATTTTGATCGCTGCGCTGTTTTAATAATAATTGACTAGACTCGTACCAGAAAGAGTAGTTACCGGTAAATATGTTGATTTTACCAAAGTCGATATCGGCAACGTGTGTACATACCGCATCTAGAAAGTGACGATCGTGCGATACTACTAACACGATTTTATCATACTCAGCTAAGAAATTCTCTAACCAAGTAATAGTTTCCAAATCTAGGTCATTGGTAGGCTCATCTAATAAAAGTATATCCGGATTACCAAATAATGCTTGAGCCAAAAGGACTCTTACTTTTTGGTTACCATCTAATTCTTTAAGCAGTTTGTAATGTAAATCTTCTTTTATACCTAGATTACTTAATAAAGTTGCAGCATCACTCTCAGCGTTCCATCCATCCATCTCTGCAAATAAACCTTCAAGCTCACCTGCCTTAATACCATCTTCTTCAGAAAAATCTTCTTTTGCATAAATAGCATCTTTCTCTTTCATTACCGTATACAACTTGCTATTTCCTCTGATAACGGTTTCTAGTACCGGCACTTCATCAAACTCATAGTGGTTCTGTTTTAGAACACTCATCCTTTGATCTTTAGAGATTTCAACTCTTCCAGTAGTTGGGTCTATTTCACCCGATACTATTTTCATAAAGGTAGACTTACCGGCGCCATTTGCACCAATAATTCCATAACAATTACCTTCTGTGAACTTAATGTTTACATCTTCAAACAATACTCGCTTACCATATCTAAGCGATAAATTACTAACGGTTATCATATTTTTGAGAGAAAGCCAGTAATCTTGAAAGACAAAATATCTAACAAAATTTTATCTGATAATTTTTCAGTGTGCAAAGTTACACAAATTAATTGGTGATTAGGTGCCTTAAAGTCTTGAAACACCTTAAATTTATGATATTATTGTCCAATAATTTTCCTCCAAAACAATTGTAATGATTGTCTATTCCAGCCCATCATTCTGCCACGCTGCACTATAGCTTTGTTATTATCATCGTTATCAAAATAATAGTAAAAAACAAATTGTCCACATCCACCATTCCAGCCTTGAATTTCACCAAACCTTAAATCGTTAATAACTATTTTATTGTTTTTAAATGAATATGCGTAATAGCCTTGAGAAAAACGCTCTAATTGTTGAACTGCTTCCTGCTGAACTATGGTAGCTTTTAATGAATCGTTTTTAGGAGTATAACAAAAATGGATAGGTCTTTTTTCATTAACTGATGTATAACCTGTGTATGATCCTAAACTATCTTTGGATACTATGTACCAAAATTGGTTATTTAATGGAGTAGGAGTGACTATATAGTCTACTGGATATATGTTTGAACTTCTAAAATTCTCTTCTACCTTTTTATTAATTTTCAACTTAATACCCACACCATATATAGTATATATAACACTTATAATAATTGCATACCAAGCATACTTCGGCTTAATTATTTTAGTAAATAGATAATAGAAAAATACCCCAACAGGCCATATAAAAAAAAGGGGGTCTGAAACATAAAATATATTAAACGAAATTCTATACCTATAAAAAGGCTCAAACCATCCAGTTCCGTAAACATTAAATGAGTCAATAAGTATATGTACAAATAACTGTAAAAGCCAAAATAAGAGCCAACTCTTATATCCAATTGCTAGTTTACTATATAACTTACCGCATATAGCTGCTAGTAAAAAAGATGAAACAATTACAAATATGATAGAGTGGGTGATACTTCTATGAAATATTACATCTCGTGATACTGGTAAAAAATAGGATGCTATAAAATCAATATCAGGTAAGTTTTGTGCAACAGCACCTAGTATAAGACCCTTTTTACCTAATTTCTTAATTGGAGTGATGGCTGAAATACAACCGCCAATACCAACATGTGTAAGACTATCCAAATACTAAAACTTATTGTTTTATAAATTTTTGCCTGATACTAGAACTCCTATTATCAGTTGTAAGAATAAAGGTGTACAAACCATGTGCTAAAGTTGTTATATCTATATGGGCCATATTGGTAGTATTATCTCCATATTTAACAACTCTACCAAACACATCAATTATCTGCCAACTGTGTGGCTCTTGATTGGTTAAACTGTATGAAAGAATGTTTTCAGCTGGATTAGGATATAAGGAAAGTTGATTAAACTCAGCATCTTTTATTGATACAGGTACCCAAACACTATCAAGCATAGATTCCTTAAACCCATATACAAAATCCATTTGAACGCCTTGTCCGGAGGATAGTGTACCACCATAAAAAACCAAACCAATTGAAGCATCGGCCGTGTTACTTTCACCTTCGTTATATACAAATGCGCCGTCACCAGAATATATATAATTAATAGTAGTAGCATCAGGTAATGTAGACGTATTGCTAATAAAAGCCTTACTGTAAGGATATTGGCTAGCCATGAAAACAAATCCATTGTCTGTTCCAGGGCTAGCATTTCTACTATAAACTTCAACTTTGTCTAGTGCATTAGGCTGTTGATGCAGAATCTTATTTACTGTTGCCAAAGACCCTGAAGCGCCGTTGGTATTAACATTTATTGTACGCATGAAATATATGTCTGATAAGGTTTCCAAGCTAGAGTTTTCTAACAAAACTGAAACCTTCATGACATTAGCATTTTTATCGATTCTATAAAATTGAGTAACATATAGGCCTCTTCTTAACCCTTGCCATTTTACAAGCTTAAAATTTGCGGAATCCTGATACTCAATGAAATCATGCGGCATATTATACTGTAAAGTATCCGTAGATTTAGCTAAGATGTTCCAACCATTGATTTGTTCTGAACCAATCATTAGGCTCCAGCCTTCTTGACCATCACCAGGTAAAACATAATCGCCTAAATATGATCCAGAACTCCATCCAGTCATATTTACGTCAGAAACAATTCCTAATGAACTATCTGAATATATACCGCCACCACAAACTGGAGATTTGTAATATGAACTCGCCATTACAGGGTGGTAGCCAACCGGAGGTTTATAGCTAGTACCAATTGCACCGTTCCAGTTAAACCCAACTTCAAGATAATTTCCTTTTAAAAATGCATTACAATTAGAAACTTGAGCCTTTGCGACATTATTGATAAGAACAAAGAAAAGGGTAGTTATATATAAACTAATATAGGTAAACTTCATGCTAAATAATTAAACCGATTAACTATACAATATTAAGAAATTACACGTTTATGAGCGTTATTGTTTATTTTATTAAACATAATGTAAATTATGTGAAAAGAAATGATTTTAAGATTATATTACAACATACCTACACAAAAGAATTTTACATTAGCGGAAATGAATAAAATACTCATAATAAACGGATCACTAAGAAAAGATTCAAGCTGTTTTGCAATTACGAATTATTTCGTAGAGAATATACAAGAAGCCAATGTTGAAGTATATGAAAGCCTAGATAAACTACCTCATTTTAACGATAGCAAAGAATTACCAATTGAAGTATTAGACTTAAAGGAAAAAGTAAAACTATCGAATATAATAATTATAGTAAGTCCTGAATATGCATTTGGAATTCCGGGCACTCTTAAAAATGCTATTGATTGGCTAGTATCAGGTGGAGAATTTTACGAGAAATATACGGTTTTGATAACAGCTGCAACTAATGGAACGTATGCACATGAATCTTGGTTAAATATTTTAAAAGCAATTACAGCCAATATTGAAGATGGAAATTCTTTATTAATAAGGTTTGTACGGTCTAAACTAGATAAAAATAACAAACTAATAGATGAAGATACTGTTAAACAAATTCAGGAAATTATTGCAAGAATATCTGCCAAATTGCGTACCTTAAATTGATGAAATTATTTCATTTTATCATAGTATTATTACTAGGTACTCTAGCCTATTCTTGTAATGGTAAAAATACCATTATTAAACACTCTGATAAAATTCTTCAATTTTCAGGCAGAAATGTTTTTACAGATAGCTCAACAAAATTATTCTGGTCAGGGGCATCGGTAAGTATACGATTTACCGGAAAAACTATATCTGCAAAGTTAAAAGATGCTACAGGGAAAAATTACTATTATGTAATTGTGGATGATAACGTTATTAACACTATACATCCTGATACAATACCAAATACTTATACTCTTGCAGAAGACTTATCGGAAGAATGCCATAAGCTAACATTATATAAACTTACTGAGGCGAGTTTTGGTGGGACTGATTTCTATTATTTTGATTTGGGAAATGAAGGACACCCTCACAATAGTATTCCACACAAACATAAAATTCAGTTTTACGGAAATTCTATAACATCAGGATATAGTGTAGATGATACCCTAGGAGATTCAAAAGACCCAAAATACTTTAATCATTACTACAGCTATGGGGCTATAACTGCAAGATATTTCAATGCTGATTTCCAATGTATTTCAAAAAGTGGAATAGGACTCATGCTCAGTTGGTTTAACATAATTATGCCTGAAATGTATGATAGAATAGCCCCTGAGGATAGCCTAAATAAGTGGAATTTTAAACAATTTGAGCCTGAGATAGTAGTGGTGAATTTACTCCAAAATGATTCCTGGCTGATAAACAAACCAGATCATCCGCAATATATTAAGCGGTTTGGGAATAATGCACCTGATTCAACGAGCATTATAACTGCCTACAAAAATTTCATCTTAACTATTAGGCAAAAACACCCAAAAGCTGATATAATTTGTGCGCTTGGCTCCATGGATGCTACAAAAGAAGGAGCTCCATGGCCTAGATACATCAGTCAGGCGGTCAATCAAATAAACGACAAAAAAGTTCATACACTATTTTTCCCATTCATAGGAACTAATACACACCCCAAAAGAAAAAATCAGCAGGCTATGGCTAACCTACTGATTGAAACTATTAAGAATATAAAAAATTGGTAGTTATCCGGATATTTTTTCTTCTAACTCCATTACTTTCTCAAATAATTCTTCATAGCTTTTGTTCAATAACTGTTGCTTTTGAGCCGCAGCTTTATATTGTGTATCTACTTTCTGAAATTCATCTTTATTTGCATAAAAAGCAGGATCAGCTAGCTTTGCTTCCAAACCCGTTATTTCTGTCTTAACTCGGTTTAAATCTTCTTCTAATTTTGCTAGTGCCTTTTGTTGCTTTTGATGCTCTTTTTTAAGTTGATTAAGTTCATCAGTATTAACCGTAGGCTTTACTACTTTTTTCTCTTCTTTTTTCTTTTCTACCTCTTTATTGTTAGCAGCTACTTGTTGTTGTCTTTTTAATTTCTCTTGTTGGTAGGTTACCCATTCCTCGTATGGTCCATCAAAATCTTTTATTTCTCCATCTTCAATATTCCATATTTTATTAGCAGTTCTGCTGATAAAATAACGGTCGTGCGAAACTATGATTAATGTTCCCTTATATTTATTTAAGGCATCTATTAACATTTCCACAGATTGCATATCTAAGTGGTTAGTAGGCTCATCCAAAAGCAGGAAGTTACCTTTTGCAGCTATAACTTTAGCTAGTGCTACCCTCGCCTTCTCCCCTCCCGATAATACTTTAATTTTCTTAAATACATCATCTCCACTAAATAAGAAGCAACCCAATAACTGACGCAGTTCCAACTCATTTTTGCCACTTCCGCACATTTTCATCTCTTCAAGTATTTCGTTCTCTACATTTAGCGCTTCTAGCTGGTGCTGAGCATAAAAACTTTCTTCTACATTATGTCCCCATTTACGATCACCTTCAAATGCTTCCTGTCCGCTGATAATTCTTAACAATGTACTTTTACCTTTACCGTTAGCACCTATTAATGCTATTTTATCGCCTCTATCAATTTCGGCAGTGGCATTTTCTAATATGGTTAGATTGCCGTATTTTTTCGATACGTTTTTAAGTGAGCATATTATTTTACCCGGTTCTACTCCTACATCAAAATTGATATTCATTATAGGTATTGAAGTGTCCGGTGCTTCTATTTTCTCTAGCTTATCTAATCTTTTTATAGCACTTTGAGCCTGAGCAGCCTTTGTAGCTTGTGCTCTAAAACGCTCAATAAAACGTTCTTGCTGGCGTATATAATCTTGCTGATTTTCGTAAGCCCGCTGTTGCAATTCAACACGTTCAGCTTTCTCTTTCTGATAAAAACTATAATTACCTGAATATTGATGCAAATCTCTCTGCCACACTTCAACAATTTTAGTTACCATTTTATCTAAAAAGTATCTATCGTGCGAAACTATAACTACGCTACCGGGATAACCTATTAAATAGCGTTCAAGCCACTCTATGCTTGGTAAGTCAAGGTGGTTGGTAGGCTCATCAAGAAGCAACAATTGAGGTGCTTGCAACATCATTTTAGCTAGCAATACACGCATTCTCCAGCCTCCACTGAAGGTATTGTATGGTCTTTGTAAGTCAGCAGTTGTAAAACCTAATCCCTCCAACACTTCTGCCGACTTGTGCTCCATTTCGTATCCACCAGCCATTTCAAAGTCATGTAGGGCATGGCTGTAGTCATCTAAAAGTTTCGGATCATCAGGCTTGGTTTCTAGCTCTTTCATTAACCTTTCTAGCTCCTTCTCAATTTCATGAGCTCTTTCAAATGCCTGCATACCTACTTTTAGTATTGAGTCATCTGTAGAAAAGCTTAATAAATCTTGATTAAAAAAGCCCAAGGAAACATCTTTGGGTTTAGTAATAGTTCCTTCCTCTGGGGTGTATGCACCAGTCATTAGTCTTAGTAAAGTAGATTTACCAACACCATTGCTGCCCACAAGTCCTATACGCTCACCATAACCTATTTGCCAATTAGCATTTTCTAAAATAGGGCGTGCACCAAAAAAGAAAGAAACATTCTGTATTGAAAGTAACATAGGCGGCAAAAGTACTTATTTCATTGAAATTTGCTGTTAAACCTAATATTTGCCATTATACTAAATATTACATATCTCATTAAAAGAACAATAGATTTTGTCAATTGTTAAATTGCAATGGCTTACTAATCTATTTAGTAATTTTGTAAAAAATAAGATTGAAATGTATCCAGAACAGATAGTTGCCCCAATGAAGGCAGAACTTACTAATAACGGTTTCACAGAATTAACCACACCTGAAGCAGTAGATAACACATTACAAATGGAAGGTACTACACTGTTGATGATAAATAGTGTATGCGGATGTTCTGCTGGTACCGCTCGTCCAGGAGTATTAATGGCAGTACAAAATTCTCAAAAATTACCTAATAGACTTACTACAAGTTTTGCTGGCTTTGACATAGATGCAGTTAAGCAAGCTCGTACTTATCTATTACCATATCCTCCATCTTCTCCTGCAATAGCTTTACTTAAAGACGGGAAAGTTGTGCATATGATAGAAAGACATATGATAGAAGGTCGTCCAGCACAAATGATAGCTGCTAACCTTATGCAAGCATTTGAAACATATTGCTAAAATATTTTTATAATATTTTACTCAAGGGGTGCAAAATTTGCACCCCTTGTTTTATGTAATAATATTGTTTCAAATTATACCTTTAGATTTCAATAGTTTTTATAAATTTACCCCTCTGTAAATAGCATCAGAGTCTATTCTGATTAAACAATAGTTTATGAAAAAAATATTTTCTATATTATTATTAAGTATTACAGCTGGCAATATTTCAGCTCAAATTAATAGAAATATTAAATTCCCTTCTCCGGTTAGTGCTACTTATGATAATAATGGAAATGACCTTAGAGGCTTTATAAATTCCAATAAAAACCAACTCGATTGGAGAGGAAATGCTGTAAATACTGCATCTGGTAATAAGTGGGGCTACATTCAATACAAGCATGTAAAAGTTCCTGGACAAGACAAAAGAGGCAATTTAAATTATTATGAAAATTTCGATGTTTCATTAATAATGTATAAAACAGGAAATGAAGCTAAAGCTACATGGTGGGGACGAGAATACAATTCACCAAACGGACCTATGGTTTACGTAAAAGCAGACGACCCAGGCATGCTTTCTATTGAAAACGTTAAGTACAACACTATACTTAATGAGTTACAAACAAAGGAATTAACTTTCGTAGAATACTACGATACTATATACAGTCAATCAGATTTTGACAAACTATATAAAAATACATTATTCGTTAAAAGCGGTATTATAAAAGATGCTGACGAGTATAAAGAAATAGTTAGTAGCATTAACGTTTTCCTTAACAAATTTTCATCTTTTGACGACCCTGTTCTTGAAGACAAATCGTTTATTGTAAACTTCGGCACTTCTAACAGTAAATATGTTGCTTACTTCAACATTGTAAATGGTAAAATAACTGGAAAGCTAGAGCCAATGAATGCTCAGTATGAAGAAGAAAAAATAAAAAAGGTTAATGATATCTTTAAGCAACTTACCGGTACATATGTATATACTTATGGTAATGTGGATGCTGATGTTGCCAAAATAATAAGAAAAAGAGCAGAAAAAGATAATATAAAAGTTGAGCATAAAAATGCTACATCTAACTTTAAATTCAATTCGCTTTAATTATTCCGGAATCATTTTATTAGTAAATGGCCATCTTATAGGTGGCCATTTTTGTATTAGACAATAATATTTGGTTTTTTGTTTGCATTTGTACCTCTATTTTTGATATAAAACTACATCGTTTGTATTCTGCAAGAATAATAGCAACAATATTTATAATAGCTCACCTACTGTTAAGAAATACTACAGCTAGCGCACAGGTTTACCCTGAACTTAAGTTTCATGCCGACTCAGTGAGAATAATAGACTCTATCAAAGTACAAGACTCTATCAAAAAGCAAGATTCAATAAATAAAATTTTGCCTTATGTTACTACAACTTATATGAAAGAAATTCCCTTTAATAGAAGGTATTTCCATGAAGATAAAATAGGTAAAGAGCTAAAACGTTCCGATGGACTAGATGGTGTTCAAGATAACTTTATCAAAATATATCCAGATAGTACTAAAAATATATTGATCACAAAATATATCCTAAAAGAGGCAGCATTTCTTGAAGTAATGGTTGAGAACATGCCTATGTTTGAAAGAGACTCGTTTGCAGATAATCAAGAACGTATACGTTGCTTAAATGCAGTATATAATCTTATAAAAGACTTCAATACTGATGCTAATCCAGACGTAAACTACTACAAAGCACTAGTTGGAAACATGCATGATTTCCTAGTTGCATACAGCGAAGATAAATTGTGGAGTTTTACAGTAAAAAACTGTAACATATACACGCTTAATAATAGTAAGCTATTGTTTGAAAATCAAAAAGAACTAAAAGCATATTTATATCTCAGACTGTCAGAAACTGACCCGGTTGGTATTTTTAAAAGACTTCCTGAATATTACAACGATACCTTTGCATCTACTATAGTTTCAAGAGCTGCGCAAGTAGAACCTGATTTGATTTTCAACTATGCCACATCTACTAATAATGTTTTAAAAACACCAATTATTCGCTGTAAAGATCCTTTTGTAAAAGCCATAGTTACTATAGCTACACGAAGTAGATCTCCTATCAGAGCCATGTCATTTTTAAGCGATATATTCTATGAAAGAAAATCTATTGCACAAGTGGATGCTATAACTGATAGTGCAGAATGGTACTATCAAAACTTGGTGCGACTAAAGATGCAAAATGATAGTATAGGTAGAAAAAATTATACACAAGATTTAGCATTAAGATCGCTTAGGTATACCCGCGAGATGAATGAACTACATGAAGCAAAAGATGAAGTACGCTTCAAATGTATAGAAGGTCTGAGTAAAACTGAATTATACTATGCAATTGTATATGGTCAGGACGAAATATATACCAGTAGTTTTCTAGGTAGTTTTAAACGACTGATTCAAAAAATGGCTCCAATGAAAGGTGATGAATTTTTAGACACTTTACACTACGACCATTTTAGAACATTCATTAGAATGTGTGCGGGCTATAATACCCTTTCAGATTTTCTAAAAACAATGGACGACTCTTCTAAAAATAAACTCATGTCTAGCTTCATTGATAACCTTCAATATGGCAAAGAAGAAGAACTAGAAGATGCCGTAGATGTTGCAGATGCATTTGGTAGTATTACCGATAGCGCATTATCACAATTTTTACAACAAAAAGTAAAAGAAAACTACGAAAGATCTTATAAAGAACGTAGTAAAAAAGGCATGGTAATTTACAGCCTTTTAGCAAGACTATTTGAAGGCGCAAAAATTTCTACTAACGATAATAACATTAAAGTAGTGTCTGACCGAGTAGGTCTTCCTAATATCAATCACGTTTCCTATTCCGATCTATTAAACGACTCTGGAATAGTGTATCAACAAGTGTTTTTCTACGGTGATGAAGATGGCATGAAATCTTATGAGCATTTTGTAGAACAATTTAGAAGAGATAATAAATGGAAAATATCTAGTGAAAAATACTGGTCAGTTATCTCATCTACTGGCAATAAAAAAGTGGTTATTTATGCAAATTTACCCCTACCGGAACCTGAAGACGACCAAGCTATTGACACATTATGTAGCTTCCTAAAATCTAAGAATATATTTCCATCGGTTATGGTGCATAGAGGTCATAGTTACCATCTGAATAATACACTGGAGAAACTAGAGAAACATGTAAAAGTGGTTATTCTAGGTTCATGTGGAGGCTACCACAATCTGGCTAAAGTATTAGATAAGTCTCCAGATGCTCACATTGTTTCTTCTAAACAAACCGGGACAATGGGTGTAAATGATGAGATACTAAAATTATTAAATGGATCGCTAATAGCAGGACAAGACGTTAACTGGGTAGGTATGTGGAAAACGCTTGAAGATGGATTTAATAAAAGTAAAGATTCTAGTAATAAAGATAAATTTAGCGACTACGTGCCTCCATATAAAAACCTTGGTGCTATTTTTATAAAAGCATATAGGCGTATGATGAAGATGTAAAAATAAATTTGGTAGATTCAAAAACGTGTCTACCTTTGCGTCAGTTCTTTAAATATTCTTATCCAGAAAGACGGAGGGATTTGACCCGTTGATGTCTTGACAACCTGCTAAACAGTAAGGTGCCAATTTCAACCTCGCAAGAGGAAAGATAAGTTAGAAAGTAGCAAACAATAACTAAAAATATTATAGCTCTTCTGGCTTACAGAAGAGCTTTTTTTATGCTCTGATGTAAAGCCGTTTTTCTGGATAAGTGTTTAAAATTTATTTAATCACTTAAACATAAACTTAAAAATGGCAAACCAAACAAAACTATTACACAGTATTCCGGTAGATGAATTAACAGGTGCTATCTCTGTACCTATCTATCAAACATCTACCTATGTGCAAGAAGCACCAGGGGTTCATAAAGGCTACGATTATGCAAGAAGTAATAACCCTACGAGAAAAGCATTAGAAGATATCACAGCACAATTAGAAGAAGGGCACTCAGGATTTGCCTTTGCAAGCGGACTTGCCGCTATAGATGCAGTAATAAAATTATTGAGCACCGGAGACGAAATTATTGCTGTAGATGATATATACGGAGGTGCATTCAGGCTGTTCACTCATGTATACCAAAAATTCGGAATTAAAATTACGTACGTTGACACTACCGATGCTTGGAATGTAGCAAAAGCTATAACAGATAAAACAAAACTAATTTGGTTGGAAACCCCAACAAATCCTACGCTAAAAATATCCGATATTGCAACAATAGCACGTATAGCACACAACAAAAATTGCCTACTTTGTGTAGATAATACTTTTGCCTCCCCTGCCCTACAAAAACCTATTACACTTGGCGCAGACATCGTTATACATAGTGCTACTAAATACCTTGGTGGCCATAGCGATTTAATTGCTGGGCTAGTAGTTACTTCTAACAAAGAATTAAGCGATAAAATAAAATTCATTCAGAATGCGTCAGGTGGTATATTAGGCCCATTTGATAGCTGGCTTGTAATAAGAGGCATTGAGACACTACACTTAAGAGTGAAAGCACACAGTGAAAACGCCTTGAGAATAGCAAAGTTCTTGCTAAAAAATCCACTCATTAAAAATGTATATTATCCAGGTTTAGTACATCATAAAAACCATGAAATAGCTACTCTGCAACAGGAATATTATGGTGGCATTATATCTTTCGATTTAGTGAATGATGATATTCAATTAGCTCAAAAAATAGTTAGCAGCACTAAATATTTCAAACTGGCAGAAAGCCTGGGTGGAGCAAAAAGTTTGATTTGTCACCCAGCTTCAATGACACATAAATCTATACCAGAGGAAAAACGTTATCAATCCGGAGTTACAAATTCTCTCATAAGATTATCTGTAGGATTAGAAGATGTAGAAGATTTAATAGAAGATTTGAATAAAGTTCTACATCTAGTGAATACAAACCAATTAGTAGAAGCTTAATAAAACCCTATAATAGATATGAGTAGAAAGAAAATAACTATAGGACTATTTGGGTTTGGCTGTGTAGGAAGTGGCTTACATGAGGTACTTAAACTTACACCAGGCATTAAAGCAGACATCAAAAAGATATGTGTGAAAGACAAGAGTAAAGAACGTAGTATTAATCAATCATACTTTACTTACGACAAGAATGAAATTCTTAATGATGACGAAATAAATGTAGTAGTAGAACTAATAGACAATTCAGACGAAGCTTACGATATAGTAACTACTGCACTAAAAAATGGTAAAGCGGTAGTATCTGCAAACAAGAAAATGATAGCAGAGCATTTTGAAGAACTAGTGCACCTGCAAAGACAATACAATGTCCCTCTATTATACGAGGCTGCCTGTTGTGCCAGTATACCCATCATACGTAATCTGGAGGAGTATTATGATAACGACCTACTTGAGTCAATAGAAGGTATAGTAAATGGATCAACCAACTACATACTTAGCAAAATAGCATCTAAAAATATGAGCTTTGATATAGCACTACAAAAAGCACAACAGCTGGGTTATGCAGAGAGCAATCCGATACTTGATGTGGGGGGATATGATGCTAAATACAAGTTACTAATTCTATTAGCACATGCATTCGGTATCATTTTAAAACCTGAGGACATACTTAATATAGGAATAGATAAAATCGGGACATTGGAAGCAAATTATGCAAAAGAAAAAGGATATAAAATAAAACTGGTTGCTAATGCATATAGAGATGTAAATGGAAGCATAACTGGTTTTGTGATTCCTAAATATGTAAATAACAGCAGTAGACTATACAATGTTGATGATGTATATAATGGGGTTATTACACACACCGGCTTTGCAGATAATCAGTTTTTTATGGGCAAAGGTGCTGGTTCTCACGCTACAGCATCTGCAGTTTTGAGCGACATATCAGCATTGAGCTATGATTATAAATATGAGTACAAAAAGCTAGGTTTAGTTAACCAAATTCAAAATGAAGAAGAAACAGAGCTTAATGTATTACTAAGATTTCCTGCAGACAAATCAGAATACTATAAAAAACAATTTATAGAGCTGAAAGAAACGTATGCAAATAATAACGCTGCTTATATAATAGGTAAAACAACCTTAGGTATAATAAGAACACTAAGTAATAATCCTGAAGTATCCATCATATTACATGATTATTCAGCTAATTAAAGTTTGTTTTTGTAGAGTAAGTGTATAGATCTTGCCTATTCTTTCAATAAGCTGTTCTCAGCACCAGAAGCAAAACAAAGATCATTAACACTACAACAGCCCGATTTCCATCGGGCTGTATTTACTTTTCATTTACTTCATCAAGTATTCTTTTCTTTTATTTCTCCAGCCTGCTTCATTAATGTCAGCAGTATACATGATTATTAACTTAGCTTTTACCTTATCCTTAGTTATAAACACTCTCTTATCTGCCTCTGCTACATTTTTTGTAATAAACCAGATACCTTTATTATCTACTGCATTAGCTGCATATTGTGTTCTATAAACTATTAAATCCGCTTCATCTTTATAATTTGTTTCATAAACAATAAGCTCTGATTTTTGTGCACTTGGCATCTTATATACTATTTGGGCATGTAAGGTGTTAAATCCTATAACTGTAAATATTGTTAGTAATAACTTTTGAATTGACATATCTTCGAACCTTTAAGTTTATAAAGAATAAAAGTAGTCTATTAATTACTTATTATGAAGTACGCCGTTATAGTAGCTGGAGGCAAAGGCTTAAGAATGGGGAATGCTATTCCAAAACAATTTTTACCGATAGGTAATATTCCTATACTTGCACATACTATTAATGCATTCATAAATACATTTAACGACATCAATATAATACTAGTCTTGCCAAATGGACAATTGAGCTATGCACAAATAATTTTACCACACCTATCTAAACAAGTTGATATTACACTTACAGAAGGAGGTGAAACAAGGTTTCATAGTGTTAAAAACGGGCTTGAACTCGTTCCGGATAATGCAGTAGTATTTATTCATGACGGAGCAAGACCATTTGTATCACAAGAAGTAATAAACAGATGTTACGAAGGCGCTTTGCAAGCCGGAAGTGCTATACCTACTATTGCAGTTACTGATAGTGTTAGAATGATAGAAAATGAAGAATCTAAAGCAATTGATAGAAATCTTTTAAGAATCATTCAAACACCACAAACATTTAGATCAGAAATTATTAAACCGGCATTTCAACAAAACTATACTGATAGCTTTACAGATGAAGCTACAGTTTTAGAAGCTTATGGCCATAAAGTATGCTTGGTAGAAGGTGATAAAAAGAATATAAAAATTACTACCCCTGAAGACATGATTTTAGGAGAAGCATATATTAAAGCAATAAGCTTATAACAAGATATATCTGCTTCTAGCCTACCTTTGCAAACATGCAAGAATTAGTAGTAGCAACTAATAATAAAGGAAAGATTGCTGAAATAAGTGCAATGATTAATAATTTGGATTTGTTATCATTAAACGACATACACTTTACAGCAGACATACCAGAACCTTATGATACATTTGAGGAAAATGCTTTCACCAAAGCGCATACAATTTTTAGTTATTGTGGCAAGAATGTAATGTCTGATGATAGTGGCCTATGTATTGATGCTCTAAATGGACAACCTGGAGTAGACAGTGCGCACTATAGTGGCAAAAGAGATGATGAAGCCAATCTACAAAAAGTATTAAGCAACATTGAACATAAAACAAATAGAAATGCTTATTACAAAGCTGTGATATGTCTTATTTGGAATGGCCAGCCTCACTATTTTGAAGGTATATGCAATGGTACAATTGCATATGAAAAAAAAGGTAATGGCGGATTTGGATATGATTCCATTTTTATTCCAAATGGCTACAGCCAAACTTTTGGTGAGCTAGATGCTTCAGTAAAGCATAGCATTAGCCATAGAGGAATTGCTGTAAGTAAAATGATAGCATTTATTAAAGAAAAATTAGCGGATTAGCTGCTATAATTATAGATACAAATGAAATTTGCAATAGGAGATAAAGTGCTATTGAAGCGCACCGGTGAAGAAGGTCGTGTAGTAGCAACTATAAATAAACAAATGATAGAGGTGGAAGTGGAAGGAACTACTTTCCCTATTTATGCAGATGAGGTAGACCATCCATATTTAAAATGGTTTACTGATAAAGACAAGAAAAAAACAGTTAAAAAGGTAGTAGAAGAAATACCCATAGAAAAGCCTAAAGAACGCGTAGCAAGATTAGCTAAAGGTGTTTACTTATCATTTATACCGGTGTTCAAGACTTTCCACATGGAAGATGTTGTAGACCACCTTAAAGTGCATTTATTGAATGAACTACCAGTAGATATCAAATTCAGCTACGATGTTCAGCTGTTGGGAAATACCGTCTTTAGTCATGAAGGAACATTACATGCTTTCGGCAACATCTATTTAAACAATGTAGATTACGGAGATATGAATGACTTACCACGATTTAACTGGAAGTGTAGCAATCCTGCAGATAAAGACTTAATGGTAGAATCTGGTACCTTAAAAATAAAGCCATCAAAACTATTTGAGCATATTACAAATATACTTGAGCACAATAATGCATCTTTCAGCTATAGCTTATTTTCAGACTTTTCTCACAAAGTGAAAGAAGAGGTGAAAGAGTTTATTCCATTACCAATGCCAAAAGCACTTCAGAATGAAAGTAAAAAAGCACTAACTCCTGTTTATGAATTAGACTTACACATTGAGAAATTGACTTCTAATCATAAAAACCTATCTAACCCAGAAATAATTAAAAAACAGCTAGACACTCTGGATAAATACTTACACTTGGCAATATCTAACAGACAAGAAAGAATGGTAATTATTCATGGATTAGGAGAAGGTAAACTAAGGGAAGAAGTGCACAAAATATTAAAGAAAACTATGCATGTTAGTCGATTCAAAAACGAATATAGTGGTCGCTACGGGTTCGGAGCCACAGAAGTACATTTTAAATACTAGACGAACTTTTAGCTTCAACTTTTTGATTAAAACTCCATAGCTTCTGTGTCTCAGCAGCTACATTTGCCATATCTAATGAATTCATACATTTAAAATGCCCTTTGGGGCATTTTTTGTATCCCAACTTGCTACATGGATGGCAGCTAATGGCTTTATTTTCCACAAATATTGATTGTGCTAAAGGTCTGCTTTTAAAATTATTATATCCATAATATGGAAACATTCCCATTTCAGGAGAGGTATTACCCCAAAATGATATAATTGGCTTTTTATAAGCAGCTGCAATATGCATTAAACCCGTATCATTAGACAATACGACTTTTGATAATCTTACTAACTCAGCAGATTCATTAAGAGCAAATTTCCCACAAGAATTATATATTCTTATGGGGTCTATAGAAGCAATTAAATCTCCCTCCTCTTTGTCTTCAGGTCCACCTAATAGAATTATAGGATAAGGTATCAACTCGCATAGCTTTTTCCATTGCTCTACTGGTAGTTTTTTCGTAGCATATGAGCCGCCAATAACACAGCCTACAAATCCACTCCAATGACTCATTGGTATATCATCTTCGCTCAACTTAACATCTTTAGGAACAAAATAATCTAGTCCACGACCATCATTTTGAACCTTTATTTCTGCTGCCGGAACAAAGTATCTTTCTACTATACTTTGGTCTGGCATAACATCTAACTTAAAATTAGTATAAAGCCACTTTTTTATATTTAGTTTTGGATATGCTGCAGATGGTACATCAAGAGCTTTCTTAACCCTGGATGTTCTAAGATTATTGTGTAAATCAATGATAAAATCGAACGACTCCGCAATCAATTCTTCTATAACTGCATTCAAATCGTCTTTAAACAGATGCAACTTATCTATGTAAGGATTACCAATTAATACATCTTTAAAAGATGACTTAGTAAGATAATGAACCTCAACATTTTTGTGCTGCTGCTTTAGACAACGAATAACGGGAGTAGTTAATACAATATCTCCTATAGAAGAGAATCGGATGATAAGAACCTTCATCAATGTGAAAAATAATATTTATTCAGGTGAATAAGTAAGTTCAACCCATGCTTTAGATTCTGTAATACCTAATGCGTCTTTTGCAGTTGCACTGAGACCAATAATACAATTTGCAAACTGTTTAGTATCGGGCAAAGAGCTTAGCACCTTAGCGTAAATATACTTTCCTGTACCGGGATTTATAACTTTTATTATTGCACCTCTTTGTGTAGTATTATGAAAAGCATAATATATATTATTCTTACCGGCTTTTTCAAAAAAAGCAGCTGAGCCTTTTTCTGAAATAATATTTTTACCATTTTTTGTTTGGGCAAAATAGGCACTATCCAATTCTCCATATGCATGTCTCACAGTATCCACTGAAGCTGCATTACTAGCTACATTTTTTTGTGTTGGATATGCCAAACCGTTTTCAATATTCTCCTCAGTTTTTTCTACAACTTTTACCCAGCCTATAAATAATACCTGACCTTCAGACAACCTACTTCCTTTAAGTGTATTCCACTGAATTATATCTTGTTTTTTAGCACCGGCATATAAACTTATTAAAGCTAAATCATCTTTCTCTCCTACTCTATAGAATACTTTTTCCCAATGTAACAATCCTGAAGCTTCTTCGGCACACTTAAAATTATCTTTATTTAGAGGGATATGTAACATAGTACCAGCTGGTAGTTTTTTCCTCCCGTCTACCCCACTTGTAGTTTCTAAAACCTCTTGAGATATGTAATATCTGTTAGCCAACATAGCTAACGTTTCTTTTGACTTTAGGTAATATCTTATAGCTAGGCTAGGACCTTTTTTTACTGCAAATGTGCTATCGCCTTGCTGAGCTATGGATGCTGTAGAAAGCAATAAAAACAATATAGACCATATATATCTAGACATCATTAGCGGATTATATCAATACAATATACAAAAATAATACCCTTTTTCCGCTATTCCCTGTCCATATCTGGTATTTCCATTCTTATTCTCCAATGTTTAGGTAAATAATTGTTAACTCTATTACCAATATTCTTAATCCATCCTAATCCCAGACCATTATACTTAACCACATACCAGCCCTTACGGTCTGGCATCTGTATTTCCATATTTTCTCTTTTTAAAAATCTAAGCGCATCTTCAACATCTACATTAACATGTTGAATATTTTCTGACAAATCAACCGAAAGTGCTAGATGATGATCTGGCAACCACTCTTTAGCTGAAGGCTCTCCTAACCTAACTCCTACTTGCCTGAAATATAACATTTTGCTAAGCTCCTGAAAATCAACTTCATGCTGCTTATTAATAGCAAAATTGTTATCCTTGTAACTCAAATACGTTAGCTCTTCAGGGTTTGTAAAAAATACTGAGGTACTCAATTGTAGTTGTTTATTATTTTCTGATCTAAATTTCACTCCTTTCCTCTCATCCGCATCCGTACTTTTAATAAAAACACCTGCAAAAAAACCTTCACCATCTAGCTTGTCAGGGAAAAACCTATATCCATAATTATTATTTACAGACATACTTTCTATTATACCCCAATCCGAATCAATGCTAACTTTTACATTTTCAGCGCCAAGGGCCGCTATTTTATCCAAAATCTGCTCATCCTCTTGTGGAGAAAACGAACATGTAGCATAAATTAACATCCCCCCCTGCTTTAAACTGTCCCAAACATCCTCAATTATTCGTTCTTGACGTGCAGCACACAGATTAACATTATCTATACTCCATTCATTTATTGCACGAGCATCTTTTCTAAACAACCCGGAACCACTACAGGGTGCGTCAATAACTATAACATCAAAGTAATTTTTTAATGCACCATAACTTTTAGGATCATTGCTAGTTACCCAAGTATTATTATATCCCCATCTAGTAATATTTTCCTCTAATATGCTTGCCCTACTCCTAATTACTTCATTAGATATTAATAGACTATCCTTATCTATTAAGTCTGCTATTAAGGTGCTTTTTCCTCCAGGCGCAGCACATAAATCCAGAACTCTAATATTTTTTTTATCAGCTAAAAATTGTTTCCATATTTGACCTATGAACATAGAAGATGCCTCTTGTACATAGTATGCACCTGCGTGGTAATAAGGGTCTAACGTAAATACAGGTCTATGCTGTAAGTAATACCCACCTACTGACCATGGTACAGTTTTTTCAGGTTTAATATAATTTTTGCTTTTTATGGCGTGCATTCTAACAGAAGTAACGGCAACACCATTTTGAGCATTTACAAACGCTTCTTCATCAAATCCGTATATAGAGCGCAATTGCTCTATTAATGCTTCTGGCAAATTCAAACTGGAATATTTTTATTGTAATAACTGGTGCTCACTAACTAAGTATATAAACTGTGCCAGAGTAACAGCTCCTAGTTTTAGCTCTCTGTGATTAACTGTTTCAAATACATCATTTGGAGTATGATGCACATCAAAATAGCGTTGAGAATCTGGCAGCAAACCGGCAACTGGGACTTTCAACTTATTCTGTAGCGGGGAAATATCTGCGCCTCCTTCATCTATATCAAACTCATAAACACCATAAGGTAAAAATAAATTACGATACTGTTTAATCAATTCTTTCTTGTCGGCATCCATTTCCATACCTATTCCTCTAGGAGAAAATCCACCCGCATCAGTCTCAATGGCCAATACATGGTGCTCATTTTTGGCAACAGCAGAATCTGCATAAGCTTTACCACCTTTTAAACCATTCTCTTCATTCATAAACAACACTGCTCTAACAGTATATTTAGGCTGAATACCCAATGCTTTAAATGTCCTAAGCACCTCAATAGACTGAACACAACCGGCGCCATCGTCATGTGCCCCCTCACCTACGTCCCAAGAGTCTAAATGGCCACCAACAGTAATTATTTTTTCAGGATTAGTACGACCTCTTATTTCACCAATAACATTGTAAGACCTTGCCATCTCAGTGTGCATGGTACATTCAGATTTTATTTTGGCTGTAACGCTTCCCTTTTTACAATAACTTTCTAATGAATCTGCACTATAATTTCCTAATGCCATTTCTGGTATTTTCTTTACACTATCTTCATATCTCATGCTACCGGTGTGTGGGAAATCATCTTCACCCGTAGACACAGAACGAATAATAACAGCCACAGCACCCTTCTTCGATGCTATAGATGGGCTAGCCCATCTATATTTAACAGCATCGCCATAACCTTTGAAAGTATGAATAAAATCTTGCCTAAATCTGTAGTTAAAAAAAACAATCTTACCCCTTACCTTATCAACAGGCATTTTGTCCAATTCATCAAAAGAAGATACCATTAATACCTCTGCCTCTAAAGGTTGGCCTTTAGTCCCCTCACTGTTACCTAGCGATATTCCATTAATTGTTTTATAGTTCCCATTACCTTGTCTTACTTGTATAGATTCTTTTCCTCTTACCCATACAGGTACATCTACCGGCTGCAACCACACAGTATCAGCCCCTGCCACTTTCATTGCAGCCTCTCCCCACTTTACGGCTTTAGCTGCCGCTGCAGAACCACTTATCCTATTTCCTATACTCTTACATAAAACTCTAAGATTGTTATAACATTGTCCATGCAACATAACTTCATCAGCTATGCGCTTAAACGTAAGAGAATCTTGTGCAAATGATACAGAACCAGATATCAGCAAGAATAATGCTACCGATAATAGTTTTTTCATGCTATAAATGTAATATAATAGTTGAAAATTATTGGCGTAATAAAGTATAAGGCATACCCTAAAAATGCTTAGGTTTGTATTCTAAATTACTAAGATGAAAAAGACTCTGGTTACTGCCACATTAATAGCAGCTATGTTTAGTTTATCTCAATGCGCCAAAATGCATAGTAAAGCTCCGGTTACAACACTTAATGATGAAGTAACAGCCATAAAGTCTAAGTATTCTACAGCGCAAATAAATAAAGGCAAAGACATTTATAACAATAGCTGTGGAAAATGTCATGATTTAAAGAAACCTGAGGAGTTTACCTTTAAACAATGGAAACACATTTTACCTGAAATGTGCGAAAAATCTAAATTGTCTGCAGATGAAACTGCACTAGTAAAAGCATGGGTATATACTAACCTAAAAGCCTAATTAGCACTACACCACACATTCATTACTAACACTTGTGGAAAGCTTAAACAATAAACAATTATTTAAGCTATTTATTTTTGTGCCCAAACAAACCTGAACAGAATGGCGTTAACTACACTTAAGGACGATTTAATGCAAGAGTTTAGGGAAGAGCGTGTAATGATAAAGGAACAATTAGAAATATTAGATCCTTTAGGTACTGCCCTCCGAAAACCTGCAGCACAAAGACTTATAAGTAGTACTACACTAGTTTTAACAGAGATTGTCTTTTACTTATTATTCGTAGGAATAATTGGGTTTGCATTTGTAATTCACAAATTCCCGCCATTCTCTGTAATAAAGGATATAAATAATAGCCCAGAAATATCAAGCAAAATAGGTGCTCAGCAATTACACGACTTTATTTGGACAGGTTATTGCTTCTTGGCTATTTGTGCCGTAATATGCTTTACAATTGGTAGAATGGCAAGAATAATTCGTCAAAAAAACGAGATTCTATACCAAGCAAGTAAAGACATTAAAATAATCATTGGACTTCATTTAGAGAGAAAGGCTGCTATTGATACCATAGAGCAAAGACACTTACTTGATTTGTCAGGTATAGCAAAGCCTAATAAATTAAAGCTAAACATCAATGACATAACCAATCCTGGTTATGACGAAAACGAACAATACTAATTATAGAAATATGGAACGCAAACTGTTGGTAGACCAAATACGTAGTAAAAAATCACTTCTTTGTGTAGGTTTGGATACCGACATTACTAAAATTCCACATCATCTTCTTAGTGAGCCCAATCCGGTTTTGGCATTTAATAAAGCTATTATAGATGCAACCAAAGACTATGCTGTTAGTTACAAAATCAATACTGCATTTTATGAAGCTCAAGGCATACAAGGTTGGCAAACAATGGAGCAAACGCTAGCATACATACCAGATGAAATATTTACAATAGCAGATGCTAAACGCGGAGATATTGGAAATACTGCCGACCAATACGCAAAAACTTTTTTTAATACCTATCCGTTTGACAGCGTTACTGTAGCCCCTTACATGGGTAAAGACAGCGTAGAACCATTTCTAAAGTATAATAACAAATGGGCTATCGTATTAGGACTTACTTCCAACCCTGGGAGTTTAGATTTTCAACATTTAGAACTTAATAACGGATCGAAACTATATCAACAAGTATTAAATACGGTAGCTAGCTGGGGAAATTCAAGTAACACTATGTTTGTAATAGGGGCTACAAGGACAGAACAATTAAAAGAAGTTAGAAACCAATTACCCGAACATTTCTTTTTAGTACCTGGTGTAGGCACTCAAGGTGGAGATGTTGATACAGTTTGTAAAAATGCAATGAATAGTGATGCTGGTCTACTAATCAATGTTTCAAGAGCAATAATATTTGCTGGTGAAGGAACTGACTTTGCAAGTAAAGCAAATGATGCAGCAAAAAACTACCAACAGCAAATGAGTAAATTCCTTTAATTGTTTCTCTGCTTTTTTATCTTTTTCAAAAAAGTAATTGACTCAGAATAGCCAATCTGTAAAATTTCTCTTATTGTGTAAGGTATATCTTTCTTTAAATGATAAT
>CAYWUY010000006.1:36397-39212 GCA_964461535.1 uncultured Flavipsychrobacter sp. | reverse complement strand
CCAATCTGTAAAATTTCTCTTATTGTGTAAGGTATATCTTTCTTTAAATGATAATTGCCAAAAGCTATGCCCGCTAATAATGTCGCAAAACTAAATATAGCTACACCATACACATTGTGTAACAACTGTATACCTATATAGTCGCCTATTATGCTAACAGCAAGCATTATTATCACCTTATATAAGTTTATTTTAGGCTTATGAACAATATCTAGTGTTACGCCATTAAACCTATCTATAGGATACAACAAAGCGAACGCAATAAATATTCTATAGATATTTGGTGCTTCAGTTGATAAATACTGAGCCCCTCCTAGTATATATATAGCAACATCTGCCAAGCACCAAACACCTATACATACAGGTATAAATGCCATGGTAAGCATACCTGTATACTTCTTAAATATGTATGTCACCTCACCCATTTTCCCTTGGTTATAGGCAATAGACATTCCACTCATACCAGTACTTACAAAACTTCGTAAAGGGATTTCAATTACTTCCATTAGCTTAGATGGCCAATTATAAACTGCTACCGCAGCAGGGCCTAAATAAGCATCTATCATAAAAGTATCTGCGGTACGTAAAAGATTAGCACTTAGAGTGGTTCCTAAACTATACTTACCGAAATGATGTATTTCTAATAGAGTAATTTTAGTAGCATTTCTTATACTCTTTATTCCTGTTACTCCTAGCAATAAAGCTACTACACTAGTAAAACAGTTAGTGAAAAAATTCAACTGCAAGGCAGTTTCTAAATTTAGCTTTTGTAAAATTAGTAGCGCAATAAATGCTATAATTGTGCTTCCGCTATTTACAAGCTTCACATACAACATCTTGGTATAATCTTCGTCAGCTTGTAACTTCCAATACACTACACTATAAACTAAAGAACTAACAAAAGTGATACCTATCCATTTTATGATTAATTGTTGACCATAATCGCATGACTTGTATAAAAACAAATATGTGCCAGCATTAAGAACCAACACTATGAACGTTACAAATATTGCTAATAACCATACACTACCCAACACTTTTTTCGCCCTATTTTCCTCTGTTCCTGCATAAAATTTCACTGTTGCCGTGCCTAAGTAGCCATTGCGAACAGCGTCTATTATGCTGAAATAACTTAAGAAAAGAAACCAGTATCCTGCATCTGCTAAAGTAAAAGAATGAGATAGAAATGATATTGTTGCAATACCTAAAAAAGAAACAACACCATTGCCGGCTAATGACATGATGTGTTTATTTTTTAGTATTGATGCATTCATTTTAAATCCCATAATCTTATTGTCTTCTTTGCAATATTAACTCCCCTATTTGATGGAAAATACACATAATTATTAAAGCTACAGATACTGCTGAAATTAGAATGCGTATCCACAAGATTTTATCTATCGTAACATCTTCTAAAAAAGTAGTTTTATATATAGCTAATACTAGTACACTACTAAGAAAAATAAAAATCCAGAATCTGGATTTTTGCTCCTGAGTTTCTACATATTTCACCTGTGGCAAACTTTTAATTTTATAAGCCAGCACGAATAAAAAAAATAGTGAAACTGAATACTGTAAAATAATATATAGTCGTGTGCCTCCTACATATATTTGTGAATGAATAGAATCGGGATACTTTAAATTCAAGTGTGTAAATGCATCTAAAAGCAAATGAGATAAAATACCTATAAATAAAGACAAAGGCACAACCCAATACAATCTTAAATCACTAAAGCTCCAAGAAAACTCACTAAAACTAACTACTCTGGACTTGATTTCATATGGCAAATGGGCATAGACCGCCTTTCTTATAAAAAGGTGAAAAAGAATAAAAATCAAAAGAGCTAACGGCATATCATACCAAAACATTCCACCCCAAGTATGACTATAAATCTTATCGTTTGTTAATGAGATAAATGATTCAAAATCGGGAGCTATACTACCAATTACAAGTGCGGAAACAGACAACGTTTTATTTCTAATATTAATAAAAGGCAATATTGCTGCTGGATGTGAAAATGTAAATGGCATTAGTACTTTGCTACTTATAAAGTAATTTTATTAAGACCAAGTAAAGAATTATAGCATCTAGATTGTTTGTAAAATTTAATTCGTAATACTTCTATGCTATTTATTTTATCCTTTGCTATGGTTTCAAATTTAGCATAATTATTGTCTATTATACTTCTATGCAATAATAAGTTTGCATAACAAATCCTTATTTCATCTTTTACTAACTCTTTTTTAATGCCATACTCGCGCTCAACAAAACTGAACTGCTCTTGATACACTGTTTCATCTTTTTCATACTTGTAAGAACGTACTATTTCTTGTACCCAATTATCTAAGATTAATCTATTTTCTGCCCCAACACCTTTAACCTTAATAGACTGCAACTTATCAATATCATTTGCTGTTATAATTCCAGCATCCTTTAATGCCGCTTTTTTAGCATTACCTATAGAAGGTATATTAGCATCTTCAATAAAATAATAAGATAGATATTTTTTAAGCCCAATATCGAAACATCTTTGTTCAACTTGGTTGACAATATCTACCCTATTAGTATCCATCGTGTCATATACACTTAGTAAATCTTTTAATTTTGAGACGTTATCATGATATCCGGAAATATTCACTTTTAGCAATAAATCCTTTTTTAGTTGGTGAAAATCGTTCTCTTCCTTAATTATGGATTCTTTCAAATTTTGTAGTGCAGTTTTCTGTTTATTAATACTATGCATCAACCAACATAAATACATTACACTTACACCTAAAATAAAATATAGCAATAAACTACTCCATAAGAAATACA
>CAYWUY010000006.1:2786-36297 GCA_964461535.1 uncultured Flavipsychrobacter sp. | reverse complement strand
TACACCATGGGCAACTAGAATAATGCACAGGGTAATGGTGTGTTGCTGAAACTGAACATACCATTAAACTATCTAAAAAATTTCCTAGTTCTTTTATCCAAACATCATCTTGTGGTCTTGTTTCAGATTCAAATGACTGGATAAATAATGTATATAGAGAATCGGGCAAAACATCTATAGATAAACTATTTTTAGGTGGCAACAGTCTTTTTGATTTAGATTCTGCTTTGGAAAAAGCAAAGTATCCTTTCTTTATAGCAAGTTCTTCATTTATTTCAGTTCGAGTATTATTACGACCAGCAAAAGGATGTCGACCTAAAAACAGTAATTGAAAGATTAGTACTGCCAAACCAAAACTATCTGTTGACAGTGTTCTTGCTACACTTTTATATGCATTTTGCTGTAATAATTCTGGTGCTGTGTATCTAGGAACACCCACCTCACAATAAAATACTTTATCAGGAGTTGTTATTTGAAATGAATCTGTGTCAATTAAACATACAATTCCATTGCTATCTACAAAAACGTTACCCTCGTTAATATCGCCAACAATAATACCTTGTTTGTGGATTTGGTAAAATGCAATTGCAAGATTTCTTGCTACATGAACTAAAAAATTATATCCTTTACCTGGTAATATCCGCTTTCTATCAACAGGACTAAATATACTATGTATGGGCATATAACCTATTAGCTGCTTCATGGTATACCCCACTATACTACCATTATCGTCTACTAAAATATCTTGGGGCCAAGTAGTAAACTGAGTTAAAGCTGAAGCATTAACAGACAACATATATCTCAGCTTTTGAGCTAATAAATCTGATACAGGACTATTAAAAACTTTAGCAACCAAAGAACTATCAGAAGATATAGAATAGACTACACCCTCTCCACCACTACCAAGCTTATTACCCAGTAGATAAACTATATTATTAGTTCCGGTTAGCTTCATTAACTACATTGAGGTGGCTATTAACAAGGTTTTATCATCATCAGTTCTACTATTTATTATGTCAGAAGAAAGATATTTTGACAGCTTATTCTGTAAAATATCTAATTGTACATCGTCAGTAGCAATGTATAATGGCTTAAATAAACTATCAAAAAATGGCTGATGAACTGTTTTTTCTGCGTAATTAATTATCAATTGCTGTAGCCCATCTGTAGAAATAGCTAAATCTGTTACTCTTCCTGTATATGTAAGTATAGATGCTTGTGCAAAACTAGCATCATCAATTAAATAGTTTGTAGTATTCAGATACTCGCCATTTGCTGGCCATATAGCTATAGAATAATTTTCATCAATAGTTGTCTTAAAAATAATTACCCCATCACCTATCTGTAAAAAAACAGCCATATCGTCATATACCACCGCAAGTAAAAATGTTGCTGAATATTCACTAACAGCTAACTGTTCAGATTGAGATATTTGCAATAATTCGCTATATAGTAGTGATAATAGTGACTTATAGTAGTCTTCATTTCTAGTATCTAGTATATTATCTACTAGCTCGTCAACAGCCCTATTTACAATATATTCTGCAGCCCATCCGCCCATCAGTGCACTACCTGCACCATCACTTACACATGCAATAAATATTTCATTATCATACTCATCAGTAACTGTTACATATGCATAGGCATCATCACAGTTAAGCCCGGCAGACAAATGCGATGTACCAGGTACACTATCTCCTACTGCCCTCCAACTCATAATTCTGCCCAGCCATTTGGTGGTAATAACTGAATGGCATTACCCGGATTTTTAGAAGAAACCATTTTCATTGAGGCAGATAACCACATGAAAAACTCTTTAAACATTAAACCTTTTAATTTTAGCGGAGTTCTTACCGAAAGCTGCTTTAATGCCGAAAAATCAGCCCCTTCTACACCAATTGCAAAAAACGCAAACGATTTTTTACTTTCACCAACCTTAATCAATTCTATTGCATGCTCAACACTATCTGTAGGAGACCCATCCGTTATAAGAATAATCCAGGGTTTATAATAAGCAATACCATTTTGCTTGTATTCCTTTTTTCTAGAATTAACTAATTCAACACCCAAGTCTATAGCTGCACCTAAAGGGGTATCTCCGGTAGTAGATAGCCTGGCTGGATTAAAGTTGGAAACTGTTTGAAAATTAGAAACTATCTGTACAGGACCAAAGGTGATTAATGCAATCTCCACACGCTTTTTAGCTAGAGGATCTGACAGTAACTCTTGCCTAAAAGCCTGTATCCCTTCATTTAATTCATCTAGGGGTTTGCCATCCATAGAGCCTGAAGTATCTAACAATAATACACAAGGACATCTTGGTTCAGGATTATCTGCAAATGAATCTGGACCAAAAGGTAATTGTTCAAATGGGATATATTCGTCCATATTAATATAAAGTTACTGCAAAAGCAGCTAGCTTTTGCAGTGACAAAAATTGTATGATTTATAAAATTTACTTAATAGGTTCAGGATGCTGCTGTGGAATGGTTGATTTTCGACTTTCTGGTACCTCACGCTGAGCTGGAAGAGGATCTGCAGATTGCGAATTTCTTGCAGGGACTTTATCAGTTTTAGGTTTAGGTGTAGGTATTGGCTCAAGCGTTTGTGACTGCTGCTCTGGTAATGGTTCTTCTACCTTTTTTGTTAGTGGTTTAGACTTCGGTTTTATAGGATCACTTACAGTCATATCACTTTTATATGGAAAGTTGTCTGCACGCTGTGCTTCCTTATGCTGACTAGCATTTTGCCTATTATTTCCTTGAGAATTAACAATTGTATGGTTTGCATCTTTTATTAACCGCTCTTTATCTCTTGAAAACTCTGTAGGCACACCCGGATTTAGTGTTATAGATTGGGCAGCAACAGCTACTGGTTTAGGCGCATCAATATAAAAAGACGGGGTAATTTTATCTCCATTTTCAGTAAGCATGTTTATAAGCATAGGCTTATACAGCTTCACCTCATCTTTACGAACTGTACCGGGCCTAGGTGTACCTGCATTGTTAATATGTGCAACAGTAAGCTCTTTTTTTAAGATTTTTTGCATTTGCATGGCACCAGGTCCAGATACATAGGTAACACCATTATCTGTGTAGGTGTTATCTATGGGTTCAGTAGTTTTTAAAATAGTTGAATTACCAAATGGACCGGACCAAAACTTAAAATATTCATTACCATAAATATGCTCTACAGGTATAAAAACCCACCAATCTTTAGGACACTTGAATGTATTTAATTCAGATGATGTAAACTCATACTGCGGATGAAGCGTAGCCCAGCCTATCTGACCTACTCCAATCCTCCAACTTACCCAAGCAGGTCCCCAATTACTACCAGGCACCCACAACCATCCATAATAACTATCAAAAACCCATCTTCCATAATGAAAACATGCCCATCCCCATTGATATTCAGAAACCCAAGTATTACCTTGGTCAGTTATTACCCAATGTCCATTTGTATAATATGGCCTAAAATTCTCATCAACATTTGGACTCCACACATATCCGTAATGCTCATCTTTAATCCAAGTACCATAAGGGCTTAAATTATCATAGAACTCATTAAACGTAAAGTATTTACCAGAATAATCTGCACTATTATAAACTCCAGTTTTATATTTAGCATTAAAATATTCTGTAGTGCCAGAAGAATTTACCTGAGCAGTTACTTCTTGATGTGTTATTACAGTTAAAAGTGCACTTCCTAATAATGCTATTTTCTTATTTATCGCCATTGCGTACTATATAAAATAAAAGCTGCCAATTGTATTGACAGCTAAAATAATGAATATTGTGGTTTAGTAATACTATTTATGCTAACTCTTCTATATGTAGCGTATTTGCCCACTCTAACAATGAAGGATATTGCTCATCTATTAAATCATGAGGAAGATTAACAGGCTCATGTTTAGTTGTAAGAAAAACTGTGTGCATACCTAGTTTTTTTCCAAACTCCATATCGCTCATACTATTCCCTACCATAATGCTCTTTTTAAAATCTATCTCCGGGAAATCTTGCTGAGCCTGATGCCCCATACCCACATTGGGTTTCCTATTATGATCTGCATCCGATATTGCAGTACAAGCATATACCTTATTAATCTTTCCGCCTTCAGATATTACTTCATTGGTCATATTAGCATGAATATCCTTCAATGACTCTATGCTCATTATACCCCTACCTACTCCCCTTTGATTGGTAACAACCACTACTTTTCCAAACATAGGATTTAGCATTTTTAGCGCATCTTTAACTCCATCTAAAAATGTAAACTCGCTCCAATTGGTTATATACGAACCGACACTCTCAACATTTATAACACCATCTCTGTCTAAGAATAGGGTCCAAGTTGTATCCAATTCGGGTTTGTTGTGTAAAAAGTTCATATTCATCAATTTATCCCTTACCAAACAATCTTTCTTCAACTAATTCACAAATGATATGTCCTAAAGTTATATGCGACTCTTGTATTCTCGGAGTGTCTTTACTTGGCACATTGATTAAGTAATTGCACATCTCCTTCAACTTACCACCTGTTTCTCCTGTAAATGCAACAGTTATCATGCCAATTTCTTTAGCAACATCCATTGCCTTCATTATATTAACAGAATTACCAGAAGTACTCAATCCTATTAATACATCCCCTTTCTTGCCGCTTCCCTTTACTATTCTGCTGTATACTACATCATATCCATAGTCATTACCAACTGCGGTTAAATATGATGTATTACAATGTAATGCTTCAGATGGTAAGGGATCTCTATCAAAATAGAATCTTCCACTAAATTCAGCAGCTAAATGCTGCGCATCTGCAGCACTACCACCATTTCCACAAAATAGAACCTTATTCCCATTTTGGAAAGCAGTAATTACAGCTTCAGTAACTTGCTCAACAGTTGTAAGAATCTGTTGATTTTTCAATATATCTTCCTTTACCTGTATAGACTTCCTTATTACTTCAGATATTTTTCCTTGCATAATCTTATTATGTAGTTTCAAAGTAAAGAATATTTTTCAAGAGATAGTATCAATATGGCTCGTTTATCAATTGCCAAGAACTATTTTAACAATTATAGAACGAATTTATAACTCTAATTATTTTTTAACACAAACACATCTAATTGCGTTTTCTTCTTATATTTATGACATAATTCTTATTCAATCAGATAAAAACACATGAAAAAGTATTTAAAATCCTCACTTTTACTTAGCTCTATCATCCTATCGCTTCATGCTGACGCAAAGTATGTAAGTGAAAATACAGCTAAACAAATTGGTTTAAATTACCTCAATTCTGTAGGAGTTCGTGTTAATGATATAAGCAAGTTAGAGTTGACTTATACGGCACAAACTAAAAGCGGGTCTAAAAGTTTATCAGAATATTATGTATTCAATATTAGCGATAAGCCTGGATTTGTAATTGTATCTGCAGATGATTTAGTTACACCAATACTTGGTTATTCAAATACTTCTTATTTTAATTATGATTTAAGTGCTCCTGCAACAAAATTTTGGTTAGATGGATACAAAAATCAAATTGCTTACACTATTGAAAATAATGTAAAAGCCAACACCGCAACTATTAGTCGTTGGAAAAACTTATCAGAATATAAACCAATACAAAACGTAGCAGGAAAAACTACAGCTGTTACTCCTTTGCTTACTACTACTTGGAATCAAGATCCATATTATAATGGTCTTTGCCCAATAGCTTCTGGAGATCAAGCTGTTACGGGTTGTGTAGCAACTGCTATGGCACAAATAATGAAATTCTGGAACTGGCCTAAAATTGGTTGTGGTAATCATTCTTACACTCATGACGTTTATGGTTATCAATATGCCAATTTCGGTACTACTGCATACCAATGGTCATCAATGCCAAATGCGATTTCTGGCACTAATAACGCAATAGCAACATTAATGTACCATTGTGGTGTATCTGTAAATATGCAATATGGCCCAGCATCGACTGGTGGTAGTGGAGCTTATACAACAAACTATCAATCTCCATACATAAACAACGCAGAATACGCATTCCGTTCTTATTTTCATTACGATGACTCCCTACACTCACTTGCACGTTTCGGCAACTATGATGGTCCTTTATATAATTTAGATAGCTTTACCACAGCAAATTGGATAAGTACATTAAAATCTGAACTTGATGCTGGCAGACCTATGCTTTATGCGGGTAGGGGCTTAGAAGGAGGCCATGCATGGGTTTGTGATGGATGGCAAGTATCGGGCGATATGTTCCACTTCAATTGGGGCTGGGGAGGTATGTCAGATGGTTATTTTACAGTCGACAACTTATCTCCATCATCTCTTGGTACAGGCGGAGGCGGAGGAAACTTCAATGAAGACCAAAGAGTTATAACGGGGATTAAACCTGATTACTATCCATCTACTACTTCGGGTCCAATTAAGATGTTATCTAACATGGACTTTGTTAATGAAAATCCTATTACTTACAAACAACCATTTTCATTTAAAGTAAAACTAAAAAACACAGGAACTACTACTTTTAATGGAGATGTTAGTGCAAGAATTTATGATGCAGCTGGAAATCAAGTTGGTACAGTTGCCACTTATGCAGATTTAACTATTGAACCTGGAGATAGTACACCTGTTCTTACATTTGCTAGTCTTTCAGGTGTTGAGGCCATGGTTTGTGGCAGATACGACATAAGACTATTCTACAAAAATACAGGTTCAACAACTGCACAGCCTGTAGCTGACAATGGAAGCTTTTTTAATAACGGAAGTATCGATATGAACACAGATATTTCACTACGTTTAGTTGATAGCATACAAGTTACTAGTACCTACCCTATTTACAAATACGCACCATTTAGCATCAGCACAAAGCTTATCAACTTTGATATGAGTTCACTTATGTATACTGGTCCACTTAAAGCAGACCTTGTTCATGTTACAAGTGGTGTAGTATATAATATTGGAACTATTCCAATAATTAGTGTAGGTCTTTCAATTACTGCTGCATCCTTTTCAACTCCTTCATTAATGGTACCAGCCGGTGATTATGCTTTAGTCATAAAATATCAAAATGGATCAACTTCTTACGGAGCTGTAGGTTCACAATACTTCAAAAATCCTATTAGAGTAAGTGTTTTAGCACCATCAGATATTCCATCAACTGGTAATAACGAAGCCATTGATGCACTTGCATATCCTAACCCTGCATCCAGAGATTTAAATTTGATGTATGACATTAATAAAGTAAAAGCTATATATGTAACTGATATTCTGGGTCGACTAGTTTATAGTAATTCTACATTACCTCAGTCTGGTACTATTCAATTAGACGTTACTAATTATGCTTCAGGTATATATAGTGTCACTTATGCAACCTCATCTGAAAACATTACAAGAAAAATTACCGTAGAAAAATAATGCGTACAATCATACTAGTTTGTTGTGCCTTGCTCAGTTTACCTAGCAAGGCACAGCCTTTAAAGGCCCTGCCCCACACCATTATATATAGAACCAATATAAATGCAAGTAGTAATGTAGCAGTACAATATGATGCAAAAAATAATACTATTATTGCTTATCCTTCACCTACTGATGTAAAAAATAGAATTAAATACAGAGATTCTGCATTACACAAAGGTTTTGTAAAAAGTGCTAATGGGGTAAACAGAGAAACCAGATTTCTTACAGTATCAAACAAAAAATACAGTAATTATAAAAACACTCCTACAGTGGAGCAAATAAAAAAATTACTAAACAAAAAGGTAATAATTACTGAAATATGCGACTGTGGAACCAGAAAAAGGACGGTTGCTGAACTGAATAAGCTAATAGATAATAATACTATTTATGATACTTGCAAACTAATAAAAAACGGCCGCTAAGGCCGTTTTTTATTAGTTTTTGGATGGTAATTGCACCCTAGAATATAGCCAACTCCTCCTTAAAGGAACTAGCCAATCTTTCATTAATTCAGCTTTAGTATTTATAACGTTATTGAATAAAGGTGTATTCTCATCAATGTACCCCTTATCAATAGCATATTGCACTTGGTTGAACGGCAACATTTCTGCCTTACCATTAACTAGAAAAGTTATCATCATTCTATCAAAGAAATTAACCTCATATTGTCTTTCGAGGCTTTTTATAACTCTTACAGAACTATCTGTGCTACATCCACTTACTTTTACTTCTGTTTCGTCGGCTATTATAACTACAAACTGGCGATATAATAGCTGAGCCCACCCCTTTACAGGTTCTCCGTGCGCTTGCCATTGAGAATAGAATTGTAATAACTGTTCATTTATTTCATTTGCTTCTCTTTCAATAAAGGCTCTACTACTTTGATAAATCCAAACTCTAGAATTAGAACTAAATTCAGAAGGTATCAATTGCTCCAAAGTTATCTCTTGCATAGTGTAAAATTACAGAATTAAAAAAAACTAGAACACATAGCTATATGCTGATGAGTAAAATCAATGATTAATTCTCTTGTACATATTCACATCATATTTCTTACCATTCCATACCATCCATTCTTTCATAAAACCTACATATTCAAAGCCCGACTTTATTAAAACTCTCTCTGAACCAATATTGCCTGGCAAAACATCTGCATTAACTTCTACTAATTCTAAATACTGGAAACCAAACTTAACTATCATATCTAATGCTTCAGTAGCATAACCTTTACCCCAATATTTTGCTGCAAGTGCATAGTTAACGATTGCTTTTTTATCTGTACTTATTGAATTCAAACCTGCTACCCCTAAAAACTCTCCTTCATGCGTTGTTATAGCCCATCTTATAGCTTCTTTGCTTGCAAACCTCATATTAAATGAGAATAATAATGGGCTTATATGTTCCGGTAATTCAAAATGCATAGCATTATAATACTCCAGCACTTTCTTATCTGTAAACATCTCGAACATGGGATATATATCCTGTTCAATATGTACTCTCAAAGTAAGCCTTTCAGTTCTTAGTTCAGGGAAATGTGAAAAATCGAAAATCATATATGTTTTATAAAAGTAGCTGTTTTGAAAAATAATAATGTGAATGGATAAGTTTAGTGAAATTGCACGAAATTTTAATAATGACTACAATAGATTATCAAAAATATTGGAATAAAGCTATTTCATTTGAACGATATTTATCTGAAATGGAGATTCATGCTAATACTCCGGATATGACAGATAAACAATCATATGTACCTCTCAATTTACAGAGGACTAATAGAATTTTAAAAACATATCATCCATCTAATGATATGCTATCTAAAATCAGTAATTCTGAAGAACCTGTAAAATGGCTAGTAATTAGCGAACATTGGTGTGGCGATGCAGCACAGATACTCCCAGTTGTTAAAATAATAGCTGGGTTAACTCAAAATATTGAGCTAAGGGTTATATACCGAGATGAAAATTTAGAATTAATTGATTCCCACTTAACTAATAACGGAAGATCAATTCCTAAAATCTTGATATTGGATAGCAACTATAAAATAAAACAAACTTGGGGCCCAAGACCCAAAGTAGCACAAGAACTATTTATTAAACTTAAAAGCGATCCCGAAACAGCCGGTAATTATGGAGAACATTTACATAAATGGTATGCTACTGATAAACAACACGAAATAGAAAAAGAGTTAACGGAGTTAATCTAAATAAAAAGGGTTGGAGCTTTTGAGTTCCAACCCTTAATAATAGCATTAATCGATTTATTGTTCAATAGTATCTCTTTTACCAGACAGTAAATAAATTACGGCCATCCTTATTGCTACACCATTTTCTACTTGATCAAGTATTATAGATTGTTTACTGTCAGCTGCGTCAGACGTTAACTCTACCCCTCTATTTATTGGGCCAGGATGCATTACTACTATTTCTTTTTCAAGACTATCAAGCATTTGTTTATTTACACCATAGTATAATGCATATTCTCTAAGAGAGCTAAACAATGGCTTATGTTGCCTCTCTAACTGTATTCTTAATACGTTCGCAGCCTCGCACCACTGTAAAGTCTTTTTAATATCGTAAGATACCTTTACACCTAAACTTTCAATGTTTTTGGGAATTAACGTAGGTGGACCTGCAACAGTTATTTCTGCACCTAACTTGGTAAGGCAATATATGTTACTTAATGCAACCCTGGAATGCATAATGTCACCCAAAATGGCAATTCTCTTACCCTTAAGATTTCCAAATTTTTCCCTAAGAGAAAAAGCATCTAACAAAGCTTGGGTAGGATGTTCATTTATACCATCACCTGCATTTACTATACTGGCATCTATATGATTTGCTAAAAACCAAGGTGCACCGCTTGCAGAATGCCTCATAACTACCATATCTACCTTCATAGCAAGTATGTTATGAACAGTATCTATAAGTGTTTCACCTTTAGAAACTGAAGAGCCTGAAGCTGAAAAATTAACTACATCTGCGCCTAATCTTTTTTCTGCCAACTCAAATGATAATCTGGTACGTGTAGAGTTTTCAAAGAAAATATTAGCAACAGTAGTATCTCGCAGCGTTGGCACTTTTTTTATAGGTCTTTGCAATACTTGCTTAAAGTTGTCTGCTGTTAAAAATATTTGCTCAATATCATTAGCTGTAAGCTCTTTGATACCTAACAAATGTTTTACAGATAGTGCCATGTTAATTATAACTTTTATATATTCTAATTATTTAATTCTTTTCAATAAGCAACACCTCATCTTGCCCATCTTTTTCCATCCAGTTTACTATTACTTTTTGTGTAAGAATAGTATCTACTGAGTGCCCAACATAATCTGGCTGAATTGGTAGTTCTCTGCTGAACCTACGATTAACAAGCGTCAGCAACTCTACTTTTTTTGGCCTTCCAAAATCTATTAATGCATCCATTGCCGATCTAATTGTTCTACCTGTATATAATACATCGTCAACAAGAACAACGTGTTTATCTTCTACACTAAAGGAAATATCGGTATGAGAAGGTAAATGTATACCACCATTTACATCGTCTCTGTAAAATGTTATATCTAGTTTTCCATATAAAATTTTAGAATTACCACTTATTTCTCTTAGCAGTTTTACAATTCTATCAGACAGCAACACACCTCTAGGCTGAATGCCAATAATTACTGTATCTTCAAAGTCTTGATGATTTTCTACCAGTTGGTGTGCCAACCGCTGCAATGTAATATGGAGTTGATTTTTGTCTAGCAGGGTTTTCACTTCCTTAATTTTTTGTAAAAATAGAAATACCTTCTTTAATAATGAATTTATCTTCAAAAAATGTTAGCATAGCTAGTATATACACATCTTAATAACCTAATTTTGCATCCCCAATATTTACAGCAAGATGGCTATTTTAAATAATAAAACACCTAATATAAACGATTTTTTAGAGGCTTATTCCCGAGCACTAGAAGCACACGATACTAAAGCTATGGCATTTATGTATAACATTCCGTGCATAATGTTATCTGACGAGGCTACAACAAATTTTAGTGACGCAAGTAAGCTAGAAGGGTTCTTCAATCAAGGAGTAGCATTCTACAGGCAGTTTGGCATAGTAGCTAACAGAGCCAATGTATGGAACAAACAACAGTTATCAAAAAAAGTATTTAAAGTAAAAGTTCACTGGGAATACTTAGATGCAAATAATAAGCTTGTTTACGACTGCGACTATGAGTATATCATAAAACTTGACAAAGGCAATAATTGGAGAATAATGCTATCTGTTTCTATAAATGAAAAAGAAAGAATGGAAGCTTGGATGAAGGCTAATCAAGAACCTGCTACCTTAGCATAAGTAAAGAACAAAATATATGGCTATTTTTTCCAAAAAACAATATACAAAGCTTGTAGCAATAGCTAAATACTACTATGCTGCCATAAGTATACTTTGGCTTTTATTAGGCCTGAATAGAAACGGAGGAATTAATCCTGTAGCCTTATTTGTTCTTATTGTTTTTGGATGGATGATAAAAAGTAAAAATCTGCTGGCTAATCTCATTGTAGGAATTTTAACCATGTTCGTATCTGTATACATGGTCTTGCAATCACTAAATCATTTTTTCACAGATTTAAAAGCACACAACGGCAGCCTATTAAATTTGCTATTAGTATTTATGACTATTAACTGTCTACTAATGTCATTTATATTAATATTCAGCTACTTAAAACTTAAATTTGAAGATTAGCGCCTTTGTTCTACTATATTATTGAAATAGTTCTCCAGTTGCTTTGCAATAACATCCCAATCAAATTTTTCAGTAATCACCTTTTTACCCATAATACCTACCTGTTCTCTTTTAGCAGCACTAAGAAGTAACTCTATTACAGCACTAGCAAACTTATCTGGCTCTGTTTGCATAATTGCACCTTCCCCGCTATTTATACCTAAGCCACCAAAACCTATGTTAGAACATACTACCGGTATACCCATAGACATTGCCTCTAATACTTTATTTTGAGTACCTGCACCAAATCGAAGAGGGGCAACAACTACACTTGCTTTATTATACATTGCTGCAAGGTCTTTTACAAATCCTGTAACTAAGATATCGTCATTAGCCAATTCTAGAACTTTCTTTACAGGGCGTTGTCCGGCAATAATGAATTTTACGTTAGGTACCTCTTTCTTTATTTCAGGGAATATGTCGTTCACAAAATACTGTACGGCATCTACATTGGGTGCATAGTCCATATTACCTGTGAACAATAATGTATTATTATGACTATAATCATGTACCTCAGCTTTAAACGTAGACATATCTACCCCATTGGGCAATATGTTTAAGTTATTTATACCATGTTTCTCCTGAAGATAATTCATGTCTTCCTTAGAGCAAACCAATGACATATCATACTCATTTAAAACTTGTTCAAAATTGAATACTCTTCTTTGTTCTTCGTTTTCAAATATACCTTGCAGAAAGCCTCTTTTTATACTTTTTCTTCGTTCCCAATATAACGAAAATGCATCTGGTAAATCTAATATTCTTGGTATGTCTTGCTTATCTTTTAAGTATGGGGACATGCGAATGTGCTGCACATGTACTGCATCTAAGTGTTCATTTTTCATTAGATTATCAAGAGCTTCTTTCATCTCTTGGCTTTTGAAATACAACACTTGAAACGGAACCTTGTTGAAAATACCGGGAAGACAATTTAATGCCGATTTCCACTTTGGCAAATACACAAACTGTACACTGTAGAATATTTTTTCTAACTCAGCTTTATAAGTTAAATCCTCTTCTGTTTGGGCAAACGTCAATAGGTATAATCTATGCTTATCTTTAAGCCTTTTAGCAAGATTATATATTTTTAACTTATCACCTCTGTATGGTGGATAAGGCACCCTATTAGCAAGAAAGAGAATATTCAATGTATGGTTTGTTTTAATAAAAAAACATGTATGTAAACCCTAAACGGGGAACATACATGTCTTAGTGTAAAAATAGTACTGTTTATATTATTTCAAAATTTCGTGACCTAACTTATCTCTTTTTGTCTTTAAGTAGAACTCGTTATGTTTGTTAGGTTTAATTTCAATAGCTACATTTTCTACTATTTCTAAACCGTAACCTAATAATCCTGCACGTTTACGAGGATTATTAGTCATCAATTTCATTTTAGTTACACCTAGGTGGCGTAAAATTTGTGCCCCTACACCATAATCTCTTTGATCATTCTTGAAACCGAGGGCCAAATTGGCCTCCACTGTATCCTTCCCTTCTTCTTGTAATTTGTAAGCTTTTAGTTTATTAAACAAACCAATACCTCTACCCTCTTGATTCATATAAAGCACAACACCCTTGCCTTCTTTCTCTACCATTTCCATTGCAGCCTGTAATTGGTCACCACAATCGCATCTCAAGGAGTGTAATATATCTCCCGTAAAGCAAGAACTGTGAACACGCACCAATACCGGCTCGTCCTTATCCCATGTACCCTTTACCAAAGCCATGTGATTTTCTCCAGTATTAGTTTGTTTAAATGCAAACAACTCAAAATCGCCATATTTAGTTGGCATATTTACATGCACTTCTTCACTTATTAATGATTCTGTTTGTAGTCTATACTCTATTAAATCTTTAATAGAGATTATTTTGAGGTCAAACTTCTTAGCAATTTCCATTAATTCAGGAAGTCTTGCCATCGTACCATCATCATTCATAATTTCAACAAGCACACCTGCAGGCTCAAATCCGGCAAGCCTAGCCAAGTCCACAGTAGCCTCTGTATGACCAGATCTTCTCAATACTCCTTCGGCCTTTGCCCTAAGTGGAAAAATATGTCCCGGTCTTCCTAAATCTTCCGGTTTGGTATTGGGGTCAATCAGAGCCTGGACAGTTTTAGCCCTATCATGAGCAGATATTCCTGTAGTACAACCGTTCCCAATTAAGTCTACTGATACTGTAAATGGAGTTTGGTGCAGCACAGTATTATTTTGCACCATTAAATTTAAATTTAACTCTTCACATCGTTCTTCGGTAATAGGTGCACAAATAAGTCCTCTACCATATTTTGACATGAAATTGATTATTTCTGGCGTTACATTTCTTGCGGCTGTAACAAAATCACCCTCATTTTCTCTATCCTCATCATCTACAACTATCAGTAATTTACCATTTCTTAGGTCTTCGAGAGCGGCCGGTATTGTATCTAACATGTTATTAGTTCTAAAAAGCTGTGCAAAGTTAATACTATATACAGCGTAATAATCATGAGCAATATCAATATTGCTATTTCTACTCACGATTTTCCCAATTATGTAAACATTCCTAGTCTAGAAATTTGGTTCGTACTGGTTAGTTAAAAGTTAAATATGTTAAAATCCTAACGAAAATTTGGAATTCTAATAAAATGCCATAAACTTTAGTTAACTTCGCAAACTTTTTAAAACATATCATCGATATATGAAGTTATCCCAATTTAAGTTCGACTTACCGTTAAATCTAATAGCACAACATCCTGCTAAAAAGCGTGAAGAAAGTCGACTGATGGTTATTCATCGTGATAGCGGTAAGATAGAGCATAAAGTTTTTAAAGACGTACTGGGATATTTTGACGACAAAGACGTAATGGTGGTAAATAACACCAAAGTATTCCCTGCTAGGCTTTATGGTAGAAAAGAAAAAACCGGAGCAAAAATCGAAGTTTTCCTTCTTCGCGAACTTAATAAGCCTAATCACCTTTGGGATGTTATAGTTGATCCCGCAAGAAAAATACGTGTAGGTAATAAATTATATTTCGGCGATAATGACGAGTTAGTGGCAGAAGTAATAGACAATACCACTTCAAGAGGTAGAACTATTCGCTTTTTATTTGACGGAAATGAGCATGAGTTCAGAGCTATGCTTGACATACTGGGAGAAACACCACTACCAAAATACATAAAGCGTAAGCCTGAAGAGGAAGATAAAGAACGTTATCAGACAGTATATGCAAAATATGAAGGTGCTGTAGCTGCTCCTACAGCTGGTATGCACTTTAGTCGCGAACTTATTAAAAGACTAGAAATTGTTGGTGTTCGCTTTGCTGAAGTTACTTTACATACAGGTTTAGGAACTTTCCGCCCTATTGAAGTGGAAGACTTGTCTAAACACAAAATGGATGCAGAATATTTCCGCGTAGATGATTATTCTGCTAACATTGTAAATAGAGCTATTGTAGAAAAACGCCACGTATGTTCTGTAGGTACTACTACTATGCGTGCTTTAGAAAGTTCTGTAACTGCTCAAGGATTACTAAAACCTGAAGAAGGTTGGACTAATCTTTTTATCCATCCACCACACGATTTTTCTATTGCAGACTCTTTAATAACTAACTTTCATTTGCCTAAAACTAGCCTTATGATTATGGCTTGTGCATTTGCTGGTTACGACCTTATGATGCATGCTTATGAAACAGCTATAAAAGAAAAATATCGTTTCTTTAGTTATGGAGACGCAATGCTAGTATTATAATATTTCATTATAAATTTAAGAAAAACGGCAGTTATTTAACTGCCGTTTTTTATTGATGGTACAACTAACTAATTTTGGCATTATGAAGATTGTTATAGCTCAGCAGAATTACCATATAGGAAATTTTGAAGCAAATACCGATAAAATAATACGCGCAATTGAAGAAGCAAAATCCTACAATGCTGACTTAATTGTGTTCTCAGAGCTAGCTATTTGTGGTTATCCTCCACGAGATTTTTTAGAATTCAACGACTTTATTAAAAGTTGTGAAAGTGCACTAGATAGAATAAAAGACCACACTAACAATATTGGAGTATTAGTTGGTTGTCCATCAAGAAATACTGATGTTAAAGGTAAACCACTACACAATAGTGCATATTTACTTAACAACAAAAACATACTAGGCGTAGTTCATAAAACACTGCTCCCCAACTATGATATTTTTGATGAGTATCGATATTTTGAACCTGCTTACGAATGGAATGTATTAGAATTTAAAGGTAAAAAACTAGCCATTACAATATGTGAGGACATTTGGAACCTAAGCGATGACCCTATGTATAGAATAAACCCTATGGATATGCTCATTACTCAGCAACCAGACATTATGATTAACCTCAGTGCATCACCTTTTGATTATATTAATTCAGAAAACAGAATTGCAATCGTTCATAGAAATGTTTGCAAATACAATCTACCAATGGTGTACTGCAATACTGTAGGCTCACAAACTGAAATTGTTTTTGACGGGGGATCTATGGTAATGGACAAGAAAGGAAATCTTACGCACAAGCTAAACAGATTTTCAGAAGACAGTGCAATCATATCAATAAACGATGATGGCGAAATCAGCAGTCCGCACTACCCTGCATTTTCTATTCCTGAACTAAATACCATACCTGAAAAATTTAATCCCGAAGCCGCTACAGAAGACATTTATAATGCACTTATTACCGGAATAAGAGATTATTTTTCCAAAATGGGTTTCACAAAAGCTATTGTTGCTTCCTCTGGTGGCATTGATAGCGCTTTAGTACTTACCCTAGCCTGTCATGCACTAGGTTCTGAAAATGTATCAGCATTACTACTACCATCTCAATATTCTACCGACCATTCAGTAAACGACGCTATAGAATTATCAAAAAATCTAAACAATCACTACGATATTATTCCAATAAAAGATATTTTCTATAGCTACGAAAGTGCATTGGCAGCAATTTTTAAAGATTTACCATTTAATGTAGCTGAGGAAAATTTACAATCAAGGATACGAGGTGCCTTGGTAATGGCTTTATCTAATAAATTTGGTTATATATTACTAAATACAAGCAATAAGAGTGAACTTTCTACAGGTTACGGCACGCTTTATGGAGACATGGCAGGTGGTTTAGGCGTACTTGGAGACTTGTATAAACAGCAGGTGTATGCACTATCTAGATATATAAACAGAGATAAAGAAATTATACCAAGAAATATTATAGAAAAGGCACCTAGTGCAGAATTAAGGCCAGGACAAAAAGATAGTGACAGCTTACCTGAATACGATATTTTAGATGAAATTCTATATCAATATATAGAACGTAGACTAGGCCCTAATGAAATAATTAACATGGGTTATGATGCAGCTTTGGTAAAACGTATTTTACGATTGGTAAATACCAATGAATATAAAAGAAATCAATTTTGCCCAATAATTAGAGTTTCTCCTAAGTCTTTTGGTATAGGCAGAAGAGTACCTATTGTTGGCAAATACTTATCATAATATAGCAATGAAAAAATTATTATTACATAGTACACTGTTACTATCCTTCGGTATTTCGTCTTATGCACAAACTGCAGATGAAATTTTAGATAAGCATATTGAAGCTATTGGCGGTAGCAACTGGCAATCAGTTAAATCAATAAAACTCTCCGGTAGTATGAATCAGGCAGGTGTTGAATTGCAAATGACACAACAATATGTCATAGACAAAGCAATGCGTACAGATAAATCAATGTCGGGGCAAAGTGGATATATAATAGTAACTAATAAAGAAGGATGGATGTGTATGCCATTTATGGGTATTACTACACCTACCGCTATGCCAGAGGAAGCAGTTAAAGAGGCCCAATCTCAGGTTGATATAAAGAGTATGAACTTAGCCAATAAATCAACTATTGCCAAAACCGAATTGATTGGAAAAGACACCATAGGTGTTACCCCTTGCTATGTATTAAAAGTATCAGACAAGTCTGGGCTAAGCAAAAAATGTTTTATAGATCAAAAGACATATTACATAGTACGTATGGATGCTACTATCTCTATGCAAGGAGAAAGTCAGGAAGTATCTACTAGCTATACCAACTTTAAAAAAGTGGATGCAGGGATTACTATACCTATGACTATTAAAAGTATTCAGGGCGACTTCAATTACACATCGGTTGAAGTTAATAAACCAATTGATGATAAAGTATTTGTACCCAACAATAAATAATCAGTCAATAAAGTTTGCCGATAGTTGTATTGTTTAATGTCATTCTTATTGCAAAATCATATACCTAATTTTATAAAAAAATAATAACCATGGGAAAGAAAAATCAAGTAGGACTTGATAACAACAAGTCAAAACAGCTTGCGGATAAATTGAACGATTTGCTTTGTAACTATCAACTGTTTTATATAAACGCTAGAGGATTTCATTGGAATATAACAGGTGATAAATTTTTTGAATTGCATTTAAAATTTGAAGAATTATATACAGATGCACTTCTTAAGATAGATGAATTAGCAGAAAGAATTCTTACATTAGGCTATACTCCAGTCCATTCTTTCAGCGAATACGTAAAACAGTCAGATATAAAAGAGGCTATCAATGTTACAAAAGGAAAGCCTGCTGTAGAATTAGTACTAGATGGGTTTGCTACTTTGTTGCAAAAAGAAAGAGAATTACTAAAATTATCTGCTGATGCAGAAGATGAAGGTACCAATTCAATAATGAGCGACTACATAAAACAACAGGAAAAGCTTGTATGGATGTATAGTGCTTTCCTAAAATAAACAACTAATTGATTAAACACAATAAGCCCATTTAGTATAGCTAAATGGGCTTATTACATATTAATACCGGATTAAGACCCTATTCTATGTTTTAAATCATGCACTTGTGAACTCCACAATTGCTCTTGATCTTTTATGTCTACCTTATCGGCAAAGTCAATAATTCTTAATATAGTTTCATTAGTTATAGGACTTTGTTCTATACTAAATTCAAAGAATTCATCTTTATCATAGTAATCCCATTTGTATCTAATGAATTCATTCTCAACTTGTTCTAAAACAACAGCACTATCCGTTGCGCCATTCCAAGTAAAAAAGAACTTATGATCACGTTGATCTACCTTATCTGCAAACCACTCAGATAAACCTACAGGAGTTGACAAAAACTCATATAATATAGCTGGGGAGCAGCGAATCGGATATTCTAAGGAGTACATTATTTTCTTCTTGCTCATTTCTATGCTATTCACTTGTTTCTACTGACTGCAATAATAAAAAAATGATGCTACAATCAAAATTTATTTCGTCATTATCACGAATATTTTTTATCATCATTTTTATTTACAAAATTTCTAGTTAAAACCTTCTTAAACTTTTTTTGGGTTGAATTGCTAAGAAACTTAGATTTGCTTACAATAATCACTTTTTAGTTTCTTTTAACAATTTAAACTGTTAACGATTCTCTAACCACTAAATTCTTTGCCTATGTCTATGCGTCAGCTCAAAATCACGAAGTCAATCACTAATCGTGAAAGTCAATCGCTTGAAAAATATCTTCAGGAGATTGGGAAAGTTGACCTGATTACCCCAGAAGAAGAAGTTCAACTAGCAGTAAGAATAAAACAAGGCGACCAACGTGCTTTGGAAAAGCTTACTAAGGCAAACTTGAGATTCGTTGTATCTGTAGCAAAACAGTATCAAAACCAAGGTCTTTCTTTAAGCGATTTGATTAATGAAGGAAATTTAGGCTTAATTAAAGCAGCTCAACGCTTTGACGAAACCAGAGGTTTCAAATTCATTTCTTATGCTGTATGGTGGATTAGACAATCTATTTTACAAGCTTTAGCTGAACAGTCTCGTATTGTTCGTTTACCGCTAAACAAAGTAGGACTTTCAAACAAAATTAGTAAAGCATATTCTCAACTAGAACAAGAATATGAAAGAGAGCCTTCCACAGAAGAGCTTGCCGAAATGTTAGATATTGGCACAGAGGAAGTAGAAACTACATTAGGCGTAGCTGCAAGACACGTATCGGTTGATGCACCTTTTGTTGATAGCGAAGATAATTCTCTACTAGATATACTTGAAAATCCTAACTCTGAAGCTGCTGACGCAGATCTTTACCACAGAGATTCATTAAGATGCGAAATTGAGCGCTCTTTAAGTACACTTACAGATAGACAGCGCGATGTTATAAAACTATATTTTGGCATAGGTGTATCAAATCCTATGAGTTTAGAAGATATAGGAGAGCGCTTTTCTTTAACGCGCGAACGTGTAAGGCAAATAAAAGATAAAGCTATTACTAAGCTCCGTACTGCAAGCAGATGTCAATTGCTGAAAACTTACTTAGGTAACTAACAAACACATACACTTTTATTCAAAAAAAATCAGGCAAGATAATCTTGCCTGATTTTTTTTGATGTATACTCTAACATTTATTGTATAATTAACGTCAATATAGCTGTAATGCAATTCTACCGAGTAGAATATGTACGTTCAGCCCCTTAAAATCTATCAATACATTGTTTGCAATGTATTTATTTAAAGACCTTGACAACCTTACGCCTAATTTTCTTTAGGAGCTTCTGGTGGCTGCGGATTTTTCTGCGGCCCCTTTGGTCCTAATTGCTTCCCTCCGCCATTATTATTGGGTCTATTTTTTTGTTGTTGACTATTATTAGGGTTACCACCTTCTCTCCTTGGCTGTTGTGCACCTGCGTTTTGCTGAGGCCTTGGTTGATTATTAGGTTTATTGTTAGCTGGTCTAGCCGCCACATTACCGCTGTTAGGCTTTTCTACATCTGGCCTATTAGGTTGCTGTGCAGGTTTAGCATTTGGTTGTCCTTGTGGTTTAGGTCTATTATTAGGCTGTTGTTGAGGTCTTTGCTGTTGAGGGCCATTACCTCTAGCCTGTGAAGTACCTTGCTGGTCATTAGGCCTTCTTTCACTATTATTAGGCACATTACCTCTACTAGGCTGTAGTGCATTTCTATTAGCGTTGTTATTATTTTTCTTTTTCTTGCTATTCTTTTCTAAAGCCTTTAATGATATTTGACCTACATCATTTACAAAGCCCATATCCCCACTTTTCACTATTCCTTTTTCAGCTGCAGTTTCCAGCTCTACAGGCTGTAAATCTTCTACTTTTTGACCTTGCTTGTTTAGTTTTATTATCTCGTTTACTCTATTTATAGTTAATGGATATTGCTTATTATTATCCGAAAAACTATACCACATAAGATTTTTAAAAATATCTCTTTTCTGTAGATGTGCTACACCCTTTTGAGTTTCTAGATGCTCTGCATGATCAGGAAAGACAGATAATGCATCCATATAAGTATCTAACTCATAGTTCAAACAGCATTTTAACCTACCACATTGACCAGATAGCTTTGTTTGATTAATAGATAAGTTTTGATACCTGGCCGCAGTAGTGTTCACAGATTTAAAATCTGTTAACCATGTACTACAACACAACTCTCTACCACAAGACCCAATACCACCAACTTTTGCACTTTCTTGTCTTGCACCTATTTGCTTCATTTCAATTTTCATTTTGAAATCGTTAGCAAACAACTTTATAAGCTCTCTAAAATCAACGCGTTGGTCAGCAGTGTAGAAGAAAGTCCCTTTTTTACCATCAGCCTGTACCTCAACCTCACAAAGTTTCATTTCTAGATTTAGTGTTTTGGCTATAGCACGGCTTCTTATTAATATTTCTTGTTCTCTGGTTTTATTTACATCTAGAGTAGCTAATTCATCTTCTGTTGCAGGATGAAATACTTTTTTCGTAACTGAATTTTCAGTTACTCCATATTTTTTCAGTTGCAACTTCACCAATTCTCCAGTTAGGCTTACCTGACCAATGTCATAGCCACTAACTCCCTCAACCACTATCCACTGACTTTTTTCTAGTATATGGTGTGTGTTATTTCTAAAAAACTCCTTTCTACTACCCTTATTGAAGGAAACTTCAACTATCGGGAAAGGCTTAGCACCATCATGATATGGTAAACTATTTAGCCAATCATGTACATTCATTCGGTTACAGCCACCGGTACTACAGCCTCCATTGCTTTTACAACCCATAGGCTTACCACCGGATACTGATCCGCAACTACCACAAGACATTAATAATCAATAATTTATATAAAGTTGAAGTAAAACACATAAAAGATATATAACTAACACCAGCTATCGCTGTAATCATCCACACTTGTGTTAAAACTTCAATCTATTTGGTTAATAAAATTAGAACCCTACATTTATACGGGCTCCTATCAACACAAACATACTAAATAATTGGCCTAATGCAACACATCGTTATTAACACATTTCTTCACCATTATATACACTTTAAATAATATTGAATACTTAGATTGTCAAAACTTTAAATATTTATTGACGTTTGGCACTGTAACTTTACTCACTTTAGCTTCGCTAGAAGCAGATGTATAAATAAAAACAACTTAATGAAGCAAAAACTTTTACTAATTCTTGTTATATCTGCTATTCTCTTCTCTGCATGTAAAAACAACAGTTACAAGTATACTATAGAAGGACATATTAAGGGGATGCCTGAACAGTACGTGTTACTTGAGCAATTAAATGCAAATAGTGTTATTACTGTTTTAGATTCTGTAAAATCTGACAAAGAAGGGAAATTTGAATTTAATGAAGTAGCAACTGAGCCTGGATTATACCGATTACATTTCACTCCTAATAGCTTTATTTTATTATCAATAGAAAAAGGAAATCTAAAAGTAGAAGCCGACTGGGCCGAAATAACTAAGTATAATGTGAACGGCTCTCCTAGTTCTCAGTCTCTAAAAAAATTGATTAGCAATATTAGAGAACATATGAAAGGTGTTTATAGTATCACTCTTGTAATGGACTCTATGAAGGCACAAGGAAAAGACAGCTTACTAGAGGTTGCTAAAAAAGAATATCAAGACATGAATTTTAAATTCACAGAATTTATTGAGGTATATGCTGATACTACTAAATACGAACCCAACGCAATATTTGCCGCAAGAATGCTAAATATCAATACTGAATATAACTTCTTAGAATCCTTCAATCAAAGTCTTAATAAAAAGTTCCCTAATACTAAAATGACAAAAGATTTCGGTGTATACTATGCCGATATATCTTCAAAAATATTACAAAACAAACAAGCAGCACAACAAACAGGACGTGTAGATGTGGGCATGGCAGCACCAGACATTATTTTTAATTCACCCGATGGTAAGGAAATAAAACTTTCTTCTTTGAGAGGCAAATACGTGCTTGTAGATTTTTGGGCATCATGGTGTAAACCATGCCGTCAAGAGAACCCGAATGTGGTGAGCGCCTATAACAAATTCAAAAATAAAAACTTCACTATATACAGCGTATCTTTAGATAACGAAAAAGAAAAATGGGTTAAAGCTATATCAGATGATAAAATTGGGGCTTGGTATCATGTTAGCGATTTAAAAGGTTGGAACAGTAGCGCTGCAAAATTATATGGTGTTCAGTCTATTCCATTTAACTATCTAGTAGATCCATCAGGAAATATTATAGCTAGAGATTTAAGAGGAGATCAGCTAGAAGCTATGTTGAGTGCTACAATCAAATAAATGGGTATAATTTATATAACGTACAAAGTAAAGGCATCCTATTGAGGTGCCTTTACTTTTTTACTTTATATACATACCCACTATACCACATATAGCCTTTAATAACATTAGTCCATCTATTATAGTAAGATAATACAATATACTTCGCCTTTTTGATAAAGAAAATGCCACTAGAATAAGCACAATAAAAGGGATAGAGTTTAATAATATTCTTAACCAAAGAAAATGCATACTTAATGCAAAACCAATTAATAGTGCTAAACTTATAAGAGTTAGAGGAATAATTATAGAAACCACAGTTTTTCTCAAACCATACCTTACTACAAATGTTTTTAATTCTTGATTACTATCTGTGGCATAATCTTTAATATCAAACATGATGCAAAGTATTGATATATAAAGCCAATTCTTAACCAAAAGACCAATGGAAAGCTGATTAAAATGAACCGGCATGCTACTTTTTATAGCTGTCTCATATCTGGGTATAATATGTATAATACCTGCCCAAATAAAACCAATTACAAATGGCTTCAACCACCCTATTTGTCTAACATTATACTTTTCTGAGCCATAGTATAAAGCACCTAATAAAGGAAAAGAAGTAAGCAAAAGCAAGTCATATCTATCTAATATATGTAGATTAGTATGGTATTTCCATAAATAGACAATACCATATAGCAAAATGAAAGAGAAGAAAAGAATTTGCACAAATGTTATAGCATTAGCATTTTTATAGTGCCAATGAAGTCTATCATTTGTGTCATTATCTTGTTTATTTCTATATGCTAGATTGTAGTAGAATACTACAATACAAAATATAAATGCATAAAAAGATACTGAATTGAATATTAGAGATTGTTGAGCTGCAGCTTCTATACAAAGAAATACTGCACTAATACCATAAAAGAAATTGCCATAATAAATTGTCTTTATCAGAGATATATTCTTATATGTTATCTGCACTGTAAATACTACATATTAGATAATCAATATGGTTCGCTTTCGTATATAGCATCTATGTAGGTAGTATATTTTTGCTCTATCACCTTTCTTTTTATCTTAAGAGAAGGAGTCAATTCTCCTGAGTCAATAGTCCATTCGTCTGGCAACAAAGCAAACTTTTTAACTTGTTCCGGATGACTAAAACCAGGATTATATTTATCTATTTGTTTTTGAATGAGCGCTTGTACTTCCTTCAACTTTATTAACTCCGAATTTGATTCAGGAATACTTAGTTGAGCATTATGTTCTCTTAAATATTTTCTTACTTGCACAAATGAAGGTACAATAAGGGCACTAACAAACTTTCGTCCGTTTCCTATTACCATCATTTGCTCAATAAATATGCTTTCCTTCATCTTATTCTCTACTACCTGAGGTGCTACATATTTACCACCCGATGTTTTAAACATCTCCTTCTTACGATCAGTTATTTTCAAAAACCTTCCATCCACCATTTCACCTATATCACCAGTGTGTAGCCACCCTTCTTCATCAATTAGCCCTTTTGTCAGCTCGGGCTGCTTATAATAGCCTATGGTAACATTATTACCTTTCACTAGTATTTCACCGTCTTCTGCTAACTGTACCTGTACATTCTGAATAATAGGACCTACAGTGCCTATACGTCTATCAACACTTTCAAATCTATTTACAGAAATTACAGGTGATGTTTCAGTCAAGCCATAACCCTCTTCTATTGTTAATTGCGCAGCAGAAAATATCCTCACTAAACGCTCTTGAGTTGCAGCGGAACCCACAACTATCGATTTCACATTACCGCCTAATGCTTCACGCCACTTCTTAAAAACCAAAGCATTGGCTATAGCAAGCTGAAACCTGTACCAGGCACTACCTGAAATATGATTATCATACTTTTTACCAAGTTCTAAAGCCCAAAAGAAAAGTGCTCTTTTTATGCCTTTCAACTCCAATCCGGTGTTTAAAATACGTTCGTATACTTTTTCTAAAAGTCTTGGTACAGTTGTAAAAACATGCGGCTTTACCTCTTTTAAATTCAAGCCTATTGTATCCATACTCTCAGCATAATAAATAGGCACACCGGCAATAAGATAGATGTAGGTAACAGTACGTTCAAAAATATGATTCAAGGGTAGAAATGATAGAGCTGGCCTACCCTCTTCTGCAAATGAGAATACCGGTAAACAATCATTTACATTGCTAGCTATGTTTTTATGCGTAAGCATAACTCCTTTAGGGTTTCCCGTAGTACCTGATGTATATATAATGGTTGCTAAGGTATTAGTAGTTATTGAATCTAATGTTTGGGAATTGATAGATGCTCCTTTTTGTAACAGCGACTTCCAGTTTCTAACCCCCTGCAATTCATCAAAACTATAGACATATTGCAATGATGGAATAGATTTAAAGGCTTCTTCAAATCTCTCGTATATATCCTTATTAGCTACAAAGACTATCTTAATCTCAGACTCATTGAAAATATAAACTAACTCGTTAGGACTAATTGTAGGATAAACAGGAGTTAGAACGCCACCTGTTAGCTGACTTGCAACATCTGTAATAATCCATTCAGGTCTATTAGGAGATATTAGTGCAATTTTAGCTTGTTTGTCTATATCTGAAGGATCGGAAAGCAAACCTAAACTAGATATTCCGGCTGCAAGTTCATTGGATAATGACCATACCTCGCTGGCAGAATAAGTTTTCCACACGCCGTTTTCTTTGGCAGCCAACATTGTTGCTTCCGGTGACTTAGTAACCCTTTGAGCAACTATATCAAAAAGACGTTCTATCATTAGCTAAATGTAACAAATTTTATGTTGAAAGAAAGCTAAAAAGACAGAAAATAACTTATGTAAGTTATAGCTGAAAACCGGCAGAGAAGTGCACGTCAAGCAAAGCGCCGGGACCTGTAGCGTAAAATAGTCTGTATAAATTTCTGTTGTTTTTATCATCAGAGTCCAAATCTAATGCAACATATTTTACACCAGCACTCCAATTAAAAAACAAATGTTTGTAATTATACCTACGACCTAAACCCACACCACCACCGCCATAAAAAGTACTTTTTACAGCTATTAATGCATCGTATGAAAAGAAGCTGAGTTTAGTATTGTCATAATCAGCGTTACCAGCTACACCCTTAGTATAAATGTAATACTCTTTATTACTTTTAGTAGGAAGATACAAATCATACTCAAAAGAAGCTTGCCTACCTGGGTAGACCCCATAATATTTAAAGTAACTAGCTTTATATGATACGAAGTGTCTTCTATACTCTAAAGTTGTTCCTACTTTATAAAATGCAGAGAGAGGACTGTAAACATGTGCTGCAAAGTGGTATTTAACCTTAGGCCACCTATTAAAATAAGCATACCTATCTTCTGCTTTAGCTATATTAATAGCGCATATAAAAACGCAGAATATTGATAATAATGTTTTTTTATTTAACATTTCAAAAGTGATAAAGGAAATTATAACTGATAACCTAGCCTAAAGTTTAAATCAACTATAGAACCAGGACCTGTTGCGTAAAACAAATTATATTGTTCTTTTACATTATCGTCAATTTTATCAGTGAAATAAGCAATTTTCAATCCTAAATTAATAGAAATGCAAAAGTGATTCATAGTAAATCTTTTACCTACACCAGCACCAGCAGCTATATAGGTTTTAGATGGCAGACTAATATCTGATTTATTGCCAAATGTTTCCAAGGCTTTACTTTCATACTTTGCATCTCCACCTAACGCTTTTACATACCAAAAATTTTCAGAATACTTTTTACGATAATCCATAGAGCCAAAGATTCTTTTAAATCTCATGTACTCAACTTTATACTGCGCTCCTTGATAAGCACCATTATATAAGGTATACCCCAATCCTACTGAACTTTGCCCAACTCGGGTTTCAAGCAAGCCACCATATTTAGACATTAAACTAAGCGGATTTGTAATCTGCAATGAAATATGATAACCGTATGAAAATGTAGAAATTAATAATGCTATAAATACTAACTGTATTTTTAAAAACTTCATATCAGAACTGGATTTAGTATCAAACCCAAATATCTGCAAAATATCTGAAAAATCAAGACTTTGTTAAAAAATGGCTATAACTTATAGTACTGTTAAAGAAGAATGAGTAATATCAGCAATATCAGTGAGTTGAGTTAAATAACTAGCTTGTGGTTAAGAAATTATTTTATTTACATTTGCACAAATTTAAAATCAATAAAGTTGCGTAGTTGGTGGTGGAAAATCATGGGTGGGTTGCTAGTTCTCTATACCATAGTAGGTGGACTATTACTGCCTGTACCACGATTAGATATACTAAATGAAACCATTAGGAATCTTTACTTCCACGTTCCTATGTGGTTTACAATGATTGCTATTTTCACTGGTGCTTTCATATATTCTATTAAATATCTAAATACTCAGAAGCTTGAGTTCGATATATATGCTTCCCAATTAACTGATACAGGTATTTTTTTCAGTCTTTTGGGCATGGCAACTGGCATGGAATGGGCCAACTTTACTTGGGGTGAACCATGGAGTAACGACCCAAAAGAACTAACTACTGCACTTTGTATGCTTATATATTTTGCTTATTCTATACTAAGAAGTGGTATAAAAGACGATGAAAAGAGAGCCAAAATAAGTTCAGTATATAACATTTTTGCCTATTCAATGATGATACCTTTAATATTCATCATTCCACGCATGGTAGATTCTTTACATCCTGGCAATGGCGGCAACCCAGCATTTAAAAAATATGACCTAGATAGCAATATGCGCGCAGTATTCTATCCAGCTGTTATTGGATGGGTACTATTAGGAATGTGGATAGCTAGTGTTAAAGTAAGAACAGGGCTTATAAAATTCAAAAAGGATAGTAATTATCAATTTTAATAAAAATATTTTCGTGAAAAACGCATTATTTACTTTATCTATATTGCTTATTACAAGTTTTACCGGACTAGCACAAACCGAAATGGCAGACTCAATGAGGTCTAATGGTAAAATTTATGTTGTAGTTGCGGTATTAGCTACTATATTTGCGGGAATTTTCACTTATCTAATTATTCTTGATCGTAAAATTTCAAGAATAGAAAAGGAAGGAAACTAACAATTATTATTAATTCTAAAACAAAACTAAGGTGGAAAATTTAACTGCCAGTCAAGCACATTACAGTTTTTTCCAGGGAGTTGAGCGCAACTTTGACAAAGCTGCTAAATATACTCGCTTTGAAGCGGGTATCTTGGAACAAATTAAAGCATGTAACTCTGTTTATCGTATGAAATTTCCGGTTCGCATCGGAGATAAAATAGAAGTAATAGAGGCTTACCGTGTTCAACACTCTCATCACAAGTTGCCATGTAAAGGTGGTATCCGCTACAGCATGGATGTAAACCAAGATGAAGTAATGGCACTTGCTGCTTTGATGACTTATAAATGCGCTATCGTTAACGTTCCTTTCGGTGGTGGTAAAGGTGGTATCAGGATTAACCCAAAAAACTACACCACTTTCGAGTTAGAGAAAATCACTCGTCGTTATGCTTCAGAGTTAGTTAAAAAGAACTTTATAGGCCCTGGTATAGACGTTCCTGCTCCGGACTACGGAACAGGTGCTCGCGAAATGAGCTGGATTGTAGATACTTATGCGTCTATGAAGCCAGGTGAAGTTGATGCTATGGCATGTATTACTGGTAAGCCAATAACACAAGGTGGTGTTAATGGTCGTACAGAAGCTACAGGCCTTGGTATATATTATGGTATCCGCGAAGCGGTTAGCATAAAAGAGGATATGGATAAATTAGGCTTAACTACTGGTATAGCTGGTAAAAAAGTTATTGTTCAAGGTTTAGGAAACGTGGGCTACCATGCAGCTAAATTCTTTTATGATAATGGCGCTATCATAGTTGGTATTGCTGAATACGAAGGTGGTATTTACAATGCTAATGGCTTAGACTTATATAAAGTTGTTGAACATCGTAAAACTACAGGTTCAATTCTTGGTTTTGCAGGCGCTACTGATATCAAAGTTAGCTTAGAAACACTTGAGCAGCCATGCGACATCTTAATACCAGCAGCACTTGAAAACGTTATCAATGCTTCAAATGCTGACCGCATTCAAGCAAAAATAATTGGCGAAGGTGCAAATGGTCCTTTAACTCCTGAAGCTGACGAAATACTTAATGCTAAAGGTTGTATGATTATTCCTGACATGTACCTAAATGCAGGTGGTGTTACGGTTTCTTACTTCGAATGGTTGAAAAACTTAAGTCACGTTCGTTTTGGTCGTATGGACAAACGTTTCAGTGAAAATCAAAACACATCTATCTTAACTACAGTTGAGAGTTTAACAGGTAAAAAAGCTTCAGAAGCAGAGCGTAAGCAAATTATGCATGGTCCTGATGAGGCCGATCTAGTATATTCTGGTTTGGAAGATACAATGATTGGTTCTTATCATGAAATTCGTAATGAGTGGGTTAAACACAACGGTCAAGTAGATATGCGTACTGCTGCATTCATAGTGGCAATCAACAAAGTTGGTGTTGCATATGAAGAACTAGGTATTTTCCCATAATAGTTACATAATCCAAATATTAGAGCGAGACATTCTTACCGATGTCTCGCTTCTTTTTGTACCTACTTCATTTAGTTTCGTATCTTCACAACACAATAATAAACTGCTGCTAGGCATGAAATATTTTTTCTTTTCAGTAACACTTTTATTTTACACAATCACTTCATTTGCTACCCCTCAAGAAGACTCTGTTTGGATGGCAGAAAACTATACTAAAAAAGAAGTGTACATTCCTACTAGAGATGGCATTAAGCTATATACAGCCATATATGAACCTAAAAATGCTACTACTCCCCGACCAATATTGCTTAACCGTACTCCATACTCAATAGCACCTTATGGTAAAGACTTTAAGTCTTTATGGAATACTCATTATATGTCTTACTTGAAAGACAATTACATTTTGGTTTTCCAAGATGTAAGAGGTCGATATATGAGTGAAGGGAAATTTGTAGATGTAAGACCTTTCAAAGTAAATGCTGACAAAACTGTATCTGATGAAGCTACAGATACCTACGATACCATAGAGTGGTTGCTACTAAATGTAAAGGGAAACAATAAAAAAGTAGGTATGTTTGGCATATCTTATCCTGGGTTCTATTCTTCAATGGGCGCTTTGTGTGGGCATCCCTCATTGGTAGCAGTTAGCCCGCAAGCACCGGTTACAGACTGGTATATGGGTGACGACTTCCATCACAACGGAGCTTTTTTTCAGATGGATGCATTCAATTTTTATAGCTTTTTTGGAAAACCAAGACCTTTTCCTACCAAAGAACATGCTTCATCTTTTCAATTCCCTACTAAAGACGGCTATAAATTTTACTTAGATGTTGCTCCCACATTAGCTGACTTAGCTTATTTCATGGGCGACTCTATACAGTTTTGGAAAGAAATATATGCACACCCAGACTATGATAAATTTTGGATAGACAGAAATGTGCGCAACTATACTCAGTATATTAAAAATCACACTGCTACATTAGTAGTAGGCGGATTATTTGATGCCGAAGACTGTTTTGGTGCATGGTCTTTATATAAATCAATAGAAGATAAAGCCAATAATGATAATAAACTGGTTATGGGGCCATGGTCGCATGGTGGTTGGGCTAAAACTTCCGGCGAATATTTAGGTAATGTACGCTTTGGCAGTAAAACGGCAGAATGGTACCGCGAAAATGTAGAAATACCATTCTTCAAGTACCATTTAGAGGGTATTGGGAATAGTAACACCATAAAAGAAGCTACCATTTTCTTTACCGGTGAAAATGAATGGAAAAGTCTTAAACAATGGCCTCCCGTGGAAAAGCAAGATCAAATAATGTATCTGCATGCTGATGGTAAATTAAGCAAAGAAATTCCTTACAGCACTGGCCCAAGATATATTAATAAGTACACTAGCGACCCTATGCATCCGGTTCCTTACACTGAAGATGTTCATTTTAAACGCACTAATGAATATATGACAGACGACCAAAGATTTGCTTCCCGCCGCCCAGATGTACTTACCTACCAAACTGAAATATTAAATGAAGATGTAACCCTGGCTGGCTCTGTATTCGCAGACATTTTTACAACTATATCTACTACTGACATAGATTTTATTGTTAAAATAATTGATGTTTTTCCCGACGACTTTAACTACGACAGCTCTAAATTTGGTAACGGCAATGGAAAAAACTACCCAATGGGTGGCTATCAAATGCTTGTAAGAGGCGAAGTAATGAGAGGAAAATATAGAAACAACTATGCAGACCCTAAACCGTTTGTACCTAATAAACAAACAGAAGTTAAGTTTAAACTTCCCGATGTTGCACATACATTTAAAAAGGGACATAGAATCATGGTGCAGGTGCAAAGTACCTGGTTCCCTCTAGTAGACAGAAATCCGCAGCAATTTGTAGATATATACCATTGCAGCAAAACAGATTTTATAAAATCTGATGTGCAAATAAGCTGTAGCAATGATGCAGCATCTCATGTAATTCTACCTATTATAAAAAAATAAGCACTTCACAGCAAGAAATATGAGTAGCAATTTTTTACCTATCGTAAATAAGGCTGAGGTACTAGAAGCTTATAATACAGGTGACTTAGATAAAGTATATGATTTATTAGTAAATCCACTACATGAGGAACTATATAAGAAGCAAACTTTTGAATTTATAGATGAATTAAGTGGAGGTCAAAAACTACTTATTTGCTACGATTACCTACGTACACATGTACTCGGTGGCGGCTTCATTCAGTTAATACAGAATGGGTACATTTATCTATTACCAACTATAATTGAGCAACTTCAAAAAATTTATGCTACCATACCTTTAGTACAAACACTTGATGATGTATTAAAAGTATATGTTTTAAACAGAGAAGCTCTAACTAAAGAAACAACCGTTGAAGAATTTGCTAGGCTTTACACTGAATTCAAAGAATTTGAGCAACTGGACGATCAATTTAATGCTACTTATGTTGAAACCGAACGCATGATGCTTGTGTATGCCATATCTCATTTAGAAGAATTTATTGCACACTAAGACCACAAAACAAATAAAAACAATAAAAGATAAATAGTATGTCACTTAAACAATTAAAAAACTACGCAGAAGGTAACTGGGTAACCGGGAAAAAAGAAGGAGAAGTTCTTCATAATGCGGTCACTGGCGATGCATTGTATACTGCTAGTAGCGATGGTTTAGACTTTGGTGCTATGATGGACTATGCTAGAAAAGTTGGTGGTCCAGCTCTGCGCAAACTTACTTTTCACGAAAGAGGTAGAATGCTCAAAGCTCTTGCTATGTATCTTCTTGAGCGCAAAGAATATTTTTATGAAATTAGCTCATATACTGGTGCTACTCGTAGCGATTCATGGGTAGATATTGAAGGTGGTATCGGCAATCTATTTACTTATGCCAGCTTACGTAGACAATTTCCTGACGAACGTTTTTATGTAGACGGGGACGCAGCAAAGCTATCTAAAAACAATACCTTTATTGGCCATCATATTATGGTGCCTAAAGAAGGTGTAGCTATACATATTAATGCCTTCAATTTTCCGGTATGGGGTATGCTTGAAAAAATTGCAGTAAATCTATTAGCTGGGG
>CAYWUY010000006.1:0-2776 GCA_964461535.1 uncultured Flavipsychrobacter sp. | reverse complement strand
TCCTGCCATTGTTAAGCCTGCAACATTAACTTCTTATTTAACTGAAGCTGTTTTTGAAGCTATTATTGAGTCAAACATTCTACCACTTGGCTCACTACAATTAATTTGTGGCTCTGCTAGAGGTATTTTAGACACTATAGAAACTAACGACATAGTAACTTTTACAGGATCTGCATCAACAGGACGCATGTTAAAATCTCATCCAAGAATTTTATCAGAGGCAGTTCCATTTAACATGGAAGCAGATTCATTAAACTGCTGTATACTTGGACCCGATGTTAAAGTAGGATCCGCTGAATTTGATATTTTCATTAAAGAAGTAGTCAGAGAAATTACTACAAAAGCAGGACAAAAATGTACTGCAATACGTCGTATAATAGTTCCTGCTGAAAGTGTTGAAGATGTGCAAATAGCTCTAGGCAAACGTTTACAAGGCACAACAATAGGAAATCCTGCACTGAAAGAAGTGAGAATGGGTCCTTTGGCAGGCATTAGTCAACGTAATGAAGTACGCGAAAAAGTAAACATTCTTTCTCAGTCGCAAGAAATTGTAATAGGTAGCCTTGAACAATTTGAAGTACTTGGTGCCGATAAAGAAAAAGGTGCGTTTCTGCCACCGGTTATTTTCTATAACGATGCTCCCTTCCAAAAAACTGATTGCCATAATATAGAAGCTTTTGGTCCGGTATCTACTATTATTCCATATAACAACTTAGATGAGGCAATAGCACTTTCTAAAATGGGTATGGGGTCGTTAGTTAGTTCAATAGTAACTGCCGATGATGATGTAGCTAAAGAAATAGTATTAGGAACGGCTACTATGCATGGTAGAATACTAATACTTAATGCAGACTGCGCCAAAGAGAGTACCGGTCATGGATCGCCAATGCCGCTTTTAGTGCATGGTGGCCCAGGACGTGCAGGTGGCGGAGAAGAAATGGGTGGTAAACGTGGCGTTATGCACTACTTGCAACGCACAGCCATTCAAGGCTCCCCTACTACTATTACTCGAATCACTAATGTATACCAACAAGGTGGTAAACAATTTGAAACCGATAAACATCCTTTCAAAAAATATTTTGAAGAACTGGCTATTGGCGAAACATTAGTAACTGCTAAACATACCGTTACAGAGGCCGATATAACTAACTTTGCCAATGTATCGGGTGATAACTTTTATGCCCACATGGACGCCACATCGTTAGAAGGTACCATATTCGAAAAAAGAGTGGCACATGGATATTTTATTCTCTCTAAAGCAGCCGGTTTATTTGTTGACGCTAAAAAAGGTCCGGTATTACTGAACTATGGTATTGATGAGTGCAGATTTACTAAACCTGTATATCCAGGAATGACCATAGGAGTAAGACTTACAGTAAAAGAAAAGACCGCACAAGAAAAACGCAATGAAGAGGATATTGCTAAAGGCATAGTAAAATGGCTAGTAGATGTATATGACGAAACTGGCGAAACAGTAGCAATAGCAACTATACTAACCATGGTAAAAAAACTAAACCAAGAATAACAATTAATAAAAATACTATTCTCAAAGCCCCGATACCGGGGCTTTCTTTATTTGATAACTAATCCGAACTGGATACAATAGCTATATTCTTTTTACTTTTATGAGCTAAGAAAATGAGCCATCCTTTACGCATACATATTGATAAGATAACTCCACTCTCAGATGCAGAGTTTGATTATATTTTATCACATTTCAAACCTAAAAAATTAAAAAAGCACCAATTTTTAGTACAAGAAGGACAGCTAGTTACAAACGACCATTTCGTAATAAAGGGCTTGCTCAAAAGCTATTTTACACATCCTGAAGATGGTAAAGAGCATATTTTACAATTAGCTGTAGAAGACTGGTGGATTAGTGATTATCAAGCCTTATTTAAACAAAGTATCGCTAGCCTAAATATAGACTGCGTTGAAGAAGTAGAAGTTTTATGCCTTTCGCTCACTAACAGAGAAAAGTTATGTTCTGAACTGCATAAGATGGAGCACTTTTTTCGTATCAAATCAAATGGCGGATATGTGGGTTTACAACAACGGTTACTATCACTACTTACAAAAAGTGCAAAAGAACGATACAATCAGCTCATTGAACAGCAACCACAACTACTGCAACGACTTCCAAAAAGTATAATAGCATCATACCTAGGCGTAAGCCGAGAAACACTTAGCAGACTATATTCAGGCCAATAAGTGTGACCTACATCACATTTTATTTGTGAGCTACTTCCTTTAGCAGGAAGTGGTGCGGGTGTAGTTTTGCCTTATAAAAACAAGACAATATGAAAGTAATAAGCAGGTTATTAGCATTGTTATTAATCTTATGCGGAACAACAAGTTTACAAGCCCAAACTAAAAACAAGTATAACAAAATGAAAAAGAAAATTTTATTTGTGGTAACTAGCCACAGCGAAAAAGGAAACACAGGAGAAAAAACCGGTTATTATCTAGCTGAAGTTGCACATCCATGGGATGTTCTATACCAAGCAGGCTATGAAATAGACTTTGTAAGTCCAAAAGGCGGAAACCCACCAGTAGATGGTTTCAACTTAGAGGATCCTGTAAACAAAAAGTTTTGGGAGAATGTAACCTACAGAAACAAAATTGAACATAGCTTAAAACCAAGTGAAGTAAATCCAGATGAATATGTGGCCATTTTATATGCTGGAGGCCATGGAACAGTGTGGGACTTCCCTAATAACCAAGATATAGCAGAAATAGCCAAAAAGATTTATGAAAATAATGGCGTGATAAGTGC
>CAYWUY010000005.1:88188-97127 GCA_964461535.1 uncultured Flavipsychrobacter sp. | reverse complement strand
CCCCAACCAGATTGTTCCGGTTGAATGTACATAGAAGCCAACTGATCTTGCACATCAGGATCTTTCCAGTTGATACGCTTTCTCCAATCCAATGGTGGTTCACCTGTAGGATTGTCAACTTCTTTAAAATATTGTAATTGATAGCGAGCAATAGAATCTTTAACCCAATTAGTAAACTGACGATATTCTTGGTTAGAAATTTCAGTTGCATCCATATAGAAGCCATTCAACTGAACCGAATGGATAGTTGCATCGTTCCTTCCACGAATATCCTCGTCACTGGCACCCATTTTATATGAGCCAGAAGGTACGTAAACCATTCCTAGAGGTGTTGGAGCCTTATAGAAGAGCCTCGTTTGATCACCAATAAGCTGACCGTTAGAGCCCCCTTGCCCACAGCTTGAAGCTAGTGCAAGCAATGCTAAAGCTGAGACTTTCAGGGATGTTTTTTTCATATTACTACTATGTTATTTTAGCAATTTGATATGTTAAGATTCGGGATTGCAAATGTATCACATTCAAAACCGAAGCACAATATTCAAAGATTTTTTCAAAAATACAACTTTCCGTAAAAAAATGTTAAGGATTTGGAGGCCTAAACAATAAAAAGTACACCCATTAGGATGATTTTAGACAGTTTAAGGCTTCCGCTACCCCAGATACCGGCATCAAGCATGCGTTTTCTGTACAGACAAAAATATGTGTTTTATCAACTGAATACTTACCCTTAAAGTAAGGTACTGGTATTTTTTCTACATTTAATAAAATAGCATACGTATTGAACAATGGATTGCTATTTAATTCTTTTGCCATAACATGAGCGTCGGGCCCCGAGCATACCAACCAATACGCACCTTTTTGCATTTGTAATGCCAATAAAGACCAGTAGCTAAATGAGTAAGCATGACGCTTGATACTTGGTGTCATTTTTAGAACCATTTGTTCAGCCCGATACATCCAGTCGGCATTTTCATAAAAAATGCCTAACAACCAAAGGTTATGTGCCATTACCGAATTGGCAGAAGGCAATGCGCCATCATAGAGGTCTACCTTGCGAACAGGGATATCTGTCTGCTCTGTTGATGTGTAATAAAAATAGCAATCCGACTCGTGATTGAAATGGGCAATAATATGTTGGCAAATATCGTTTGCTTGCTGTAGATACATCATTTCTCCTGATGTGATAGCCAACTGTATCATTGCCTGTACTAAGTAGGCCATATCATCTAGTTTGGCAGTTATTTTAGCTATTCCATCTTTAGCGGTATGTAGCCATTTACCTTCTGCATTGTAAGTAGCAATTATCCATTCCATATGGGTTATAGCTTCTTGCAATAAAGAATCGTCACCCAATGCATTTGATACATCTACCATAGCTATATTCAGCAGCGCATTCCATGCTAGCAGGCACTTATCGTCGGTAAGCGGTCTTATGCGTGAGGCACGTACCTGTATAAGTTTTTCCATAGCCTCAATTAGCCACTGAGGATGTAATTGCTTAGCAGTTGCCCAACTAGATTTAGGTATATGAAGTATGTTTGTATGCTCCCAATTACCATGCTCTTCAGCACCAAAATAAGCTGCAAAATTAGCTGCTTGGGCACCTAAAACATCATTTAATTCTTGCCATGTCCAAGTGTAAAATTTACCTTCAATACCCTCGCTATCGGCATCAAGTGCACTGTAAAAACCACCATCACTATGCTTCATTTCTCTCCTCAAAAATGCTAGCGTTTGTAGCATTACAGACTTGTAGTGTTCATCTTTAGTTAGCTTGTATGCATCGGCATATACACTTAATAATAGCGCATTATCGTACAGCATTTTTTCGAAGTGCGGAGCTAACCATCGTTTATCGGTAGAGTAGCGAGCAAAACCACCTAATAAATGGTCGTAAATACCACCATAAGCCATTGCATCCAGGCTTAATAGTACGTGCTGCAAAGCTTCTGCATTAGCCAATTTATTGTGATGCGCCAGCATGTACTTCAATGCCATAGTACCAGGGAATTTAGGTGCATTACCAAAGCCGCCCCACTCTTTATCGGCATAGGCTAAAAGGCTATTGATTATATGATTTTGCAAATCGGCATCCCAATCTGAAATATCTTTACCTGCTATATTTTGCGCTACTTGGGTAAGGTGCTTCACCATTTGGTCGGCCTGTTGAGTTACGGAGTCTCGCTCTTCGTGCCATACCTGCGACATACGTTGTAGTAACTGCCCCCAAGACGGACGACCATAGGCCGAACGAGGAGGAAAATAGGTGCCCCCATAAAACGGAATTTTATCGGGTGTTACAAAAACATTCAACGGCCAACCACCAGAACCGGATATTGCCTGTACTGCATCCATATACATATGATCTACATCGGGATGCTCTTCCCTATCTACCTTTATGCACACAAAATGCTCATTCATATAAGCTGCCACATCGGCATTTTCAAAACTTTCGTGCTCCATAACATGGCACCAATGGCAGGCAGCATATCCTATACTGACTAATACCGGCACTTGTCTGGCCTTGGCTATTTCAAAAGCTTCTTCGCCCCAGGGATACCAATCTACCGGATTATTTGCATGCTGAAGCAGATATTGGCTCTGCTCATGAATTAATCTATTTGCCATAATGCAATATTAATAAAATGGGTTAGCTACACTACAATAGGGCTATAAACAAAACAACTCTCGCATTGCAGCGAGAGTTGTAGGAATAAAATATTATAGTAGTATACTATTTTCTAATTTCTGTTAAATAAGCCTCGATAGCAGACACCATAGAGGGTGCATTAGGAGCCGGGGCTTTAACGTCTAACCTCAAACCGTTATCTTCCACAGCCTTAGATGTAGTAGGGCCAAAGGCACCTATTAACATACCATTCTGCTTGAACTTAGGATCGTAGTCGAAAAGTGTTTGCACACTATACGGACTAAAGAAAACAATCATATCATATTCCGAGTTCATAACCTCTTTAATGTCGTTAGAAACGGTACGATATAATGAAGCCTCTACATAAGTGATATTATGCTTGATAAGATATTGTGCAATATCATTTTTAACAGTGTCGGATAAAGGCAAAATAAACTTTTCATTAGCCTTATGTTTCCCAATAATTTCTAACAAACCATTGGTAGAACCATCAGCAGAAAAGAATACTTTACGCTTACGATATAGTATGAACTTTTGTAAATACAAGGCTACAGCCTCTGTAATACAGAAGTATTTCATGTCTTGCGACACTTTAACCTTCAACTCTTCGCATATCCTAAAAAAGTGGTCAACTGCATTGCGACTAGTAAAGATGATGGCAGTGTATTCAGCTATATCAACGCGCTGTTTACGAAACTCTTTACCGCTAAGACCCTCAACTCTGATAAACGGATGAAAGTCAACTTTTACATCGAATTTTTTTGCAAGATCGAAGTATGGTGATTTTTCGGTTTCAGGCCTTGGCTGCGTAATGAGTATACTGCTAACCTTTATTTCTTTCTTATCAGTTCCTTTCTTTTTAGTACTAACAGCTTTTGCCATAATCGAGGATTTCGGTAAATTTGGTAACGATAAATACGATTATTTACTATTAATAAAACAACAACCCTTTTACGAGTAATTTCATCAAAACCGCCAATGGCAAAATTTCTGAGGCGCAAAGGTACATAAAAAAATGAAATTTACTGTACTGGAAAAACGAACCGAAAACTTGCCACGATCTTAAATAGCGGTTCAAGAGCATAATACCCAGTATTATAAAGGATATTACCACCATTTGCCCAGCAACTTCTCTATCGGCAAAGGCCAATATTATTATAAAAGGCACTAATACAACGGATAGAATTTTATTAACTAAAAAGACATTAAACAGATATTGTTCGGTTATAGCCTCTACCCTGAATGCCCATCCACTAAAGCGCACTGCTGAGTACTTTACCAAGTAAATAATACCTGTTCCGGTTATAAGCATGAGAATAAGTAGAGAAGAGGGTATAACATCTGACCGACCAGGTGTATAAAACTTGACCACATAATATAAGTATGCCCCCTCTGTAATGGTAAAGAACAAATTCATTAAGAAATTAGGCAATCCCGCATTTTGCAACTGGTCTTTTAGCTGCCTAACGCTTAAGGTAGGATTCCAAAAAGCTAACCATAGATTATAAAAATACCTAACATCTACAAACCTAATTATACCCAGCATAATGCAAAGCGAGAGTAGCAAATAAAAATCTGCGGTCTGCGATTCGTATTTATGGGGCTTCTGTACATCGCTTACTACTGCTTTAGCTGCCACCAGCGGATGATTCCGTAACGTGCTGTCTACTAAAGCAGCAACACCGGCAGCCTGGGTTTTAGCATCTACAGTAAGGGTTATGCCATACTGCTGAGTGTTAACCACGGCACGAGCCGGAGCAACATACAGTAAGCAAGCAAATAGTATATATAAAATATATTTCATTAATGCTGCAAAATTAAACCTAATAAATACCAAGTATCACTTTACCAGAATAAAGCTGACATTTTTTTATCCACTATAATATGTTGATATCTGCCGGGGTAGTAGGTATTAGCCTAAATTTGCAGTTAAATGACTGATTCTTTCATTCGTAGCATACCACAGATACCGGAACGCAGCGCAGGCATATATATACATATTCCTTTTTGCAAGCAAGCTTGCAACTACTGTAATTTTCATTTTTCTACTTCACTTAAGTTTAAAGACGAACTGATAACCGCCCTAAAAAAAGAATTGGTACTGCGAAAGCACGAACTGGAAGACTACCAAATAAGAACCATATACTTTGGCGGTGGCACCCCATCGCTACTGCGCCCAGATACTATAGCCTCTGTTATTGATACCATAAGTAGTAACTATAAAGTAGATACACCTGAAGAAATAACACTGGAAGCAAACCCCGATGACCTTGACAAAGCCTATATAAAAGCACTAAGACATACTCCTGTAAATAGATTGAGCATAGGCGTGCAATCGTTTAAAGATGCAGACCTGCAATACATGAACAGAGCACATAGTGCACAAGAGGCTATCTACAGTATAAAAGCGGCGCAGGATGCTGATATTACTAACATTAGTATAGACCTTATATATGGCACTCCAGGACTGACTGATAATGAATGGCGACAGCATTTGCAAAGCGTTAAAGAGCTTAGCATACCTCACTTCTCGGCTTATGCACTAACTGTAGAAGAGCGTACCGCCCTGCATCATCAAATAAAGACGAAAAAATCGAGGCCGGTAGATGCTGCACAGTCGGCACACCAATTTGAAATATTAAGCGACTACTGCACAACTAATGGATATGAGCACTACGAAATATCTAACATAGCCTTACCCGGATATTATGCGCGACATAACACCAGTTACTGGCTAGGGGTACCTTATATAGGTGCAGGACCAGCTGCACACAGCTATACTGGCACAAACAGGAAATGGAATATTGCTAATAATGCACTATACATAAAAAGCCTGTTAGCAGATAATACTGTGACCTATGAAGAGGAAATACTTAGCCGAGATAATCGTGTGAATGAATATGTGATGACTTCTTTAAGAACACAATGGGGCTGTAGCCTTGACCACATAACCAATAACTATGGAGAGGATATATGCCAGTATATAGTAAGCAAAACCGAAGAATTTATAGACAAGAAACAACTAATAATAGAAAATAACACACTCTACCTTACCGCATATGGCAGGCTATTTGCCGACCATATAGCAGCTGAACTATTCTTATAATTACTTTACCATTTGTAAGCTTATATTGCAATGATGTTTGCCGATATTATACTACCTCTAAATATGCCCAACGTACTTACCTATGGTGTGCCTGTAGATATACAGGACAACCTTACTGTGGGTATGCGTGTAGAGGTAAACTTAGGCAAAAACAAACTATACTCGGGCATAGTAGAACACATACATAATGAGCAGCCAGAAGCTTATCAAGTAAAGCCCATAAAAAACATACTGGACAAAGAGCCGGTGGTAAACCTGCGCCAACTACAATTTTGGAAATGGATAGCCCACTATTATATGGCTGCCCCAGGCGAGGTAATGCAGGCTGCACTGCCAGCACACTTAAAGCTAATAGGTGAAACTAGATTACTGTGGTCGGGGAAGGATATAGACGATAGTGCCATTAGCTATGATAGTATAATAGCTGCACAGGCTATAAAAAACAAGAAAGAAATAACCATAACCGAGCTAAAAAAGATAGCCGGTAGCAGGCAATTTGCGAGTGTGCTGAATGAACTGTTGGAGCACGAGCTGATACTGATAAACGATGCTCTGGAAGAAGCATATAAACCTAAGAAGGAAAAGATAGTTCACCTAAGTCCAGACTACGCATCGGAAGATGCACTAATGCTGGTTTTTGAGCAACTACAAAAGGCACCGAAGCAGCTTGCGGTTATCATGTCTTTTATAGAAATGCATCACCAGGAGGGAATTGTTAAACATGAAGCTCTGCTGGCTAAAAGTGGTGCATCTGCCATACACATAAAAACACTGGTAGATAAAGGCATACTAATAATAGAAGAATCTATTATAGACCGTATACCCATACAAACTAATCAGGAAGTAAAAGCGGTAACACTTACCGAAAGCCAACAGGCCGCCTACGATAAGCTAAAAACTACCCTTACAGAAAAAGCAGTAACACTACTACATGGTGTAACCGGCAGTGGCAAAACACTACTATACATACAACAAATACACGAGTGCATACAACAAGGTAAGCAAGCGCTGATGCTACTGCCTGAGATAGCACTAACCACACAATTGGTAAGTAGACTTCAATCTTACTTTGGTGAATCATTAGGTGTATACCATTCTCACTTTTCTAATAACGAGCGAGTAGAAATATGGGAGAAAGTAAGAAAAGGACAACACAGTATAGTAGTTGGTCCACGTTCAGCCTTATGGTTACCGTTTACTAATCTAGGTATTGTTATAGTAGATGAAGAGCATGACAGTTCTTACAAACAAAGAGATACTTCTCCAAGGTTTCATGCCAGAGATGCAGCTATATACTTAGCCGGGCTGCACAAAGCTAAACTGATATTAGGCTCTGCAACGCCGTCAGTAGAAAGCTTGTATAATGTACAACAGCAGAAATATGGCTACGTTCCGCTTAAGGAAAGATACCTAGGTGTTAAAATGCCTGAAATAACATTAGTAAACTCAAAGACAATAGACCTGTCTCCTCAGTCGCCAGTAAAGATGATTACACCGGACTTACAAAAGGCTATTGGGGAAGCATTGGAAAAGAAGAGACAGGTTATACTATTCCAAAACCGCAGAGGTTATTCTCCATTCCAACTGTGTATGACCTGTGGCTATATACCACAATGTAAAAACTGTGCAGTATCGCTTACCTACCACAAAAGTTCTGATAAACTACATTGTCATTATTGTGGTACTAAATCGGCTGTAATGCATGCATGTCCATCGTGTGGTAATACCTCAATAATCAGTAAAACATTTGGCACTGAAAAAATAGAAGAGGAAGTACACTTCCTTTTTCCTAAGGCAAAAATAGCCCGTATGGATGTAGACAGCATGCGGAGAAAGAATAGCATAGCAGAGCTATTTGTGCAACTAGAAAGAGGCAAGGTAGATATACTGGTAGGCACACAAATGGTAGTAAAAGGCTTAGACTTTTCGGGGGTATCGCTAGTAGGAATTTTAAGTGCCGATAATCTGCTTTCTTTCCCAGATTTTAGAGTAAATGAGAGGGCTTTTCAACTAATGGAACAGGTAAGCGGGAGGGCCGGAAGAAGTGACGGAGAAGGTAAAGTGATAATACAAACATACAATGCAGCACATCCTGTATTAAAATGGGTGTGCGAGCACGATGTAACAGGTTTTTACAAACATGAAATAAAATTCAGAGAAGCATTTGGCTACCCACCCTACACCAGAATGATAAAGCTTATTGTAAAGCATGAAGATGAAAGTAAGGTGATGTATTGTGCCGGGAAGTTTGCAGAAGCACTACACCAACTACCCGACATAAAAGTAGAAGGACCTAGCCCTGCATTGGTGCCCCGTATACGCAACCAATATATTCATGAGATATGGATAAAGTGTAAAAAAGACAGCACTACACTAGAACGTGTGAAACAATATATGAAACTACAAAGACAACATATACTCACCCAAAAAGGCTACAATAGCGTACAAATAATATTTGATGTAGACCCTACTTAACATAAGAGCCGTAAATAACGTAATTTTGATATATAAAAACCCAAAACAGATGCAATTACAATCATCATTAAAGGCATTACTCCTATCTGCTTTATGTATATATAGTTCTTACTCGCAAGCTCAAACTATTGTTACTATAGCAGGTAACTATGCTGCAGGAGCCGGCTATAGTGGAGATGGAGGAGCGCCGCTAAGTGCTAGATTCAATAGTCCGGCGGGAATAGCCATAGCAAGAAACGGAGATATATTTATAGCCGACCAAGGCAACCATGTAATTAGAAGAATTAGCGGTGAAACCATAAGCACTTTTGCAGGAACAGGAACACCAGGATATAGTGGAGATGGCGGCCCTGCTACATCGGCCAAGCTATACTATCCATCGACAGTAGCAGTAGATTCTTTGTACAATGTATACTTTACTGACGACCAAAATAACGTAGTGCGTAAGGTAAGCGCAGATGGGATGATAAGTACCATAGCAGGAACCGGTAGTGTAGGTTTTAGCGGAGATTACGGGCCAGCCACTTCAGCTAAACTAAACAATCCTTCAGGGATAGCTGTAGACGTTGATGGTACTGTATATATTTCTGATGCAGGGAATAACGTAATACGTGCTGTAGACCTAAGCGACACAATATTTACAGTAGCAGGAACAGGAACCGCAGGAAGCACTAATGGAGGCGGTGCATTTGGTGCTGAGTTTACCGC
>CAYWUY010000005.1:75478-88088 GCA_964461535.1 uncultured Flavipsychrobacter sp. | reverse complement strand
TTTACAATTTGGCCTAATCCTGCTACTAATAGATGCACGATACTGCCTGACGGAAGAGCTGAGCATGTACAAGTAAGTATTTACAACCTGCTAGGGCAACTACAAGCTGTAAATCTCAACGTAAATAATGGAAAAATAGAAGTAGACTTATCTAACATTTCAAGCGGTGTGTATACTGTTGTAGCAGAAAACAATGGAAATAGCAGTAGACAAAAACTTGTAGTAGAATAAGACAATTATAAAAACAAGCAGGGTGCGTAACATACGATTGTTACGCACCCTGTTTTATTATACCATCACCTCTTATAAGATAATGTACTGCTCAACATCTGCTTTAGTAATTGTTTTGCCAGATAGAATTATAAGTCGCTCAACAACATTTCTTAATTCGCGTATATTACCTGTCCAGTTTTTCTCTTGTAATAGCTTCACGGCTGCTGTGTCAATATCTTTCGCAGGTTGTTTATACTCATCGCATAGTGCCTGCAAGAAATGATTAATCAATAGTGGTATATCATCTCTACGCTCGTTTAACGATGGCACCTTTATTAGTATCACACTTAAGCGATGATACAAGTCCATTCTAAAACGCTTAGCTTCTACTTCTGCCAATAAATCTTTATTAGTAGCTGCTATTACACGCACATCTACTTTTATTTCTTTTTCACCACCTACGCGGGTTATTTTACCTTCCTGCAATGCACGTAACATCTTAGCTTGTGCATCATGGCTCATATCTCCTATTTCATCTAGGAAAAGAGTGCCCCCACTAGCTTGTTCAAACTTACCTAAACGCTGCTTTACTGCCGATGTAAAAGAACCTTTCTCATGACCAAATAATTCACTCTCTATTAATTCAGAAGGAATAGCAGCACAGTTCACCTCAATTAAAGGGCCATTAGCACGATTGCTTAATTCATGTATCCTACGAGCTACCAATTCTTTACCCACACCATTCTCACCTGTCACCAATACACGAGCATCCGTTGGAGCCACTTTCTCTATAGTGTCTTGAATTTTGCGCATGCCCTCGCTCTCACCTATCATCTCATAACCCTTAGATATTTTTTTCTTCAGTTGCTTAGTTTCTGCTACCAACTGCTTTTTATCCATAGCATTGCGCAGGGTAATTAAAAGCCTGTTTAAATCGGGTGGCTTAGATATGTAATCATAAGCACCTTTTTTTACAGCATCTACTGCTGTTTCTATATTTCCGTGTCCGCTTATTACTATAAACGGTATATCAGGCTTTTCCTCTTTGGCTATTTGCAATACTTCTATGCCATCTTTCTTGGGCATTTTAATATCACACAAAATACAGTCGTAAGTGTTTTCTTTTATTTTTTTTATGCCTTCTTCTCCGTCAGCAGCCTCATCTACAGTAAAGCCCTCAAACGATAGTATTTCGTTTAATGTTCTACGGATAGCTCTTTCGTCATCTATAACAAGAATATGTTTAGCCATGTGCTTAGTAATTTTCAATTAATAGTAGTGCTAGCTATATAGCATTTTGCATGCCAAAATAGTGAATATTCAGGTTAAGGCATATAATTTTCGTTTTGTGGATATGTAATGCCTAAAATAAAGATACAGATAACACAAAAATGGTATTTTTCAGATGTAAATATTGCCACCATGAACAGAATGGATCGCCTGCTGGGCATGCTTACCTTACTACAATCTAAAAAATATGTTACTGCTGAGAAAATCGCAGCAACTTATGACATCAGTGTACGTACAGTGTATCGAGATATTAAAGCACTAATAGAGCAAGGTATTCCTATTAGCTTTGAACCCAGTAGAGGCTATTTCATAGTAAAAGAATACTTCTTGCCACCAGTATCGCTTACTACAGAAGAGGCAAATGCTATACTGATAACCGAATCGCTGGTAAAGGGGTTTACAGACCAGTCTATACAGCAACACTTTGCTACTGCTATGCAAAAGGTAAAAGCCGTTCTGCGACATCACCAGAAGGAAAAACTGGAGAGCTTAAATGATAATATAATGCTACAAATACCTGAAGGCTATAAACTGAACATGGCCTTTATGTCTTTGCTACAACAAGCCATAACCGATAAACAGCAGGTAAGCATTACCTATACCAACAAAGAGGACAGTAGTAGCGATAGAAGTATTGAGCCTATTGGGTTAATATTTTATGCTTTCAACTGGCATTTAATAGCTTGGTGCCATAAGAGAACTGAGTATAGAGACTTTAGGCTATCAAGAATTAAAGAAGTAAAACTACTGGGCAAAGCATTTATAAAGCAAGACCATATTGGGCTTAATGATTACATAAAAGAACTACCTGTAGACTACTGAAAAAATATTTTTTACTGCCCCAAAACAGACTGACATAGGGTTGTCAGTAGGCTGTAGTTCCTTTGCATCATTAAATAACCAATTCCAATGACTACAATCGAACTTTTACAGAAAGAAATGGCTAACGAAGCCAATGTAACCCGCAAAATGTTAAGCCTGGTTCCTAATGACAAACTTGACTGGCAACCACATGCTAAAAGCATGACAGTTCGCCAACTAGCTACTCATATTGCAGAAATACCAAGCTGGATTCCTTTTATTATTGCTACATCTGAAATTGACTTTGCAGTAATGCCACAAGTAGAGCGCAAAGAGACAACTGCAGACATCTTAAGCTTTTTTGAAACAAATCTTACAGATGCCACAGCCGCACTAGGTCAAGTAACTACTGCACAACTAGATGAAACATGGACCATGCGCTTTGGCGACCACATCATTAGTACCGATTTAAAATGGGAATCTATCAGACATGCATTCTGCCAAACTGTGCACCACAGAGCACAACTAGGCGTATATCTTCGTTTGCTAGACATTCCGCTACCGGGCACATATGGCCCAAGTGCAGATGACAGTAAAGGATTTTAATGAGTATATACATCCTTATTTATAATGATGGAAAAACTAGATTTAAGCCGGCAGTATAAAAATTATTATACTGCCGGTAATTCTCCTAAAATGATAACGCTTGACAAAGTAAACTACCTGTCTATACGCGGCAAAGGAGATCCTAGTAGCGAAGCATTTAGCCAACACATACAAGCCTTATATGCTGTTGCATATGCCATAAAATTTCAGTGTAAAGCTATGAGTAATGACTTTGTAGTAGCTAAGCTAGAAGGACTTTGGTGGTATGATACTACACAATATGCAGGTGCCACAATTAGCACCGCACCACAACTAATACCTAGAAGTGAGTGGGAGTATAGACTGTTAATACGTCTTCCTTTATTTGTAAGTGTAAACATGGTAGAGCAATGTATTGCTAGCACCATTACGGCAAAACAAATACCATTGGCTAAAGAAGTGCACTACTACGAAATGGCAGAGGGACTATGTGTACAAATATTACACACTGGCCCGTTTAATACAGAGCCGCAAACACTAACAAAACTTGCCGTATTTATGCAGCAAGAAAATTTGTTACAAAATGGACTGCATCATGAAATATACCTATCAGACTTTAGAAAAACAGCACCAGAGAAATTAAAAACAATACTAAGAGAACCTGTGCTACTAGGCTAATACACCATCTATTATCTACTATAAGCTTCGGCGAAGGACACTATATTTTTTAGCATTTGCAAACCCATAGGTGTTCCCACTGATTCGGGGTGAAACTGCAAACCTAAACAGGGATATAACTCGTGCTCTATAGCCATAATACAACCATCGGCGGTAGTGGCTGTAGTGCGTAGTCCGGTATCCTCTAGATTTTTGATAGCCAAAGAATGATACCTCATAACATCAAAAGACTGAGGCACATTTTTGAATGCAATGTTATTGCCTGTATGTTGCACACTACTTATTTTTCCATGCATAGGATAAGCTAAGCGATAGAGCTCTGCACCAAAAAACATACCTAATGCCTGGTGCCCTAAGCATATACCTATAATCGGGATTTTATTGTGGAAGTAGCGAATAACCTCCATAGTAATACCTGCTTGAATGGGAGTCTCAGGACCGGGAGAAATAACAATAGCAGTGGGAGCTAATTCTTGTAATTGAAGAAGAGAAATCTCATTATTCCTATATACTGCACACTGTGCCCCGACCTGAGCCAGATAGTCGTGCAGTATATAGGTAAATGAGTCGTAATTATCTATGAGCACCCACTTATGATTCATGCTTACAAGCGTGGGCATTTATTATGCCAACATTCTTTCTAATGAAGTATCATAGGCTTGTTTCCAATCAGAGATATAACCCCAATTATCGCCATCGATAACTATTTCTTTTTGCGCAGTTACAGTACCAACTTTAGTGTATGGTAAACCTTTTAGTTCAGCCTCAAACATAGCATGAATATCAGCATTTACAGAAACTACTACACGCGATTGTGCCTCGCCAAACAAGAAAGCATCTTTACGTATGGCTGCATCTGTATGAATATTGATACCCAAATTGTTAACCATAGCACTCTCTAATAAACATGCAAATAAGCCACCTTCAGAAATATCATGTGCAGACTTAACTAGTTTATTACTTATTAAACGTGCTAGTGTAGTTTGTAATTGGTACTCTTCTTCTAAATCGAAGTGAGGAACAGGGCTATGAGTTACACCCATTATGTGATGCAGATACTCAGAACAGTTAATATCGTTTCTGTTTACGCCTAAAACATAAATACAATCACCGGCATGCTTAAAGCCTAATGACATTTTCTGATCCAAGTTTTCCAATATACCCACCATACCAATAGTAGGTGTAGGATATACCGGACCATCCTCACTTTGGTTGTAGAAACTAACGTTACCACCTGTTACCGGAGTATCAAATTTTCTACAAGCATCGCCCATACCTTTTATAGCATGCACAAACTGGTAGTATACTTCAGGATTATACGGATTACCAAAATTTAAACAGTTAGTAATAGCTACCGGTAGACCACCACTGCACACAATGTTTCTCGCAGCCTCGCTAACGGCTATCATACCACCCTTATATGGGTCAGCAAATACATAACGACTATTACAGTCTGTAGTCATAGCTATAGCCTTACTGGTGCCATGTACTTTTACTATGGCTGCATCGCTAGGCTCGTTAGTTTGAGTATTGCCAGTACCTACCATACTGTCATACTGCTCGTATATCCAGCGCTTTGAAGCTATATTAGGTAACTGAATTAATTGATATGCTATTTCTTTCAAATCGGCAGGCTCAGCTATGCTGTTCATATCAAAGCTGTTGATTTGTTGGAAGTAAGCAGGCTCTTTATATTCACGAGTATATACCGGAGCACCACCACCTAATACCAGACTTTCGGCAGGCACATCAGCAATCAACTCGCCATTCATGTAGTATTTTAGGTTAGGCTCTTTAGTAACCTCACCTATCTGAACACAGTGAATATCCCACTTATCAAATATAGCTTGCACTTCAGCCTCACGTCCTTTTTTCACTACTATAAGCATACGCTCTTGGCTTTCGCTTAATAGCATTTCCCATGGCTTCATATTACCTTGGCGGGTAGGCACTTTATCTAAATGAATAATCATTCCATGCTCACCTTTAGCACTCATCTCACTAGTACTACAAGTAATACCTGCAGCCCCCATATCTTGCATACCTATAAGCGCACCAGTAGGTATAACCTCTAAGCAGGCCTCAAGTAGCTTTTTCTCTTCAAACGGATCGCCTACTTGCACAGCAGGTATTTGATCAGCACTGTTTTCATTAATATCGGCACTAGCAAATGATGCACCACCAATACCATCTTTACCAGTAGCAGCACCTACTATGAATACGGGATTACCCTCTCCATGAGATGTTGCAGAAACAGTTTGTCCAACCCTTACCACACCTACGCTCATAGCATTTACAAGCGGATTAGTTTGGTAACAGCTTTCGTAGTATACTTCTCCGGCTACGGTAGGCACACCAAAACAGTTTCCATAATGGCCAATACCCTTAACGACACCCTTTATCAACCACTTTGTTTTGGGATTATCTACCTTACCAAATCTTAAAGAATTTAAAGATGCTATAGGACGTGCACCCATAGTAAAAATATCGCGATGGATGCCACCAACACCCGTAGCTGCGCCTTGGAAAGGCTCTATAGCAGATGGGTGGTTATGACTTTCTATCTTAAACACACAGCCCCAACCATCGCCTATGTCTACTAATCCTGCATTTTCTTCTCCGGCTTTTACCAATAATTTGGCGCCGTCGCGAGGCAAGGTTTTTAACCAGGTAATGGAGTTTTTATAACTACAGTGCTCACTCCACATTACGGAGTACATAGCAACCTCATTAAAATTGGGGGTACGGCCTAAAATTTGTTTGATTTTCTCAAATTCATCTTCGCGGAGGCCTAGTTTTACGGCTTGGTCGAGTGTGGCTAACATGATGCAAACCTACAAAAATTACGCTGAGCCCATGTATATTATTATATATTTTTTACATAAGCATATTAGAGCAACCTACCTTGCTTCTACCTGCAATAGCTTTCTATCGGTAAACCCATTATCATATTTAACATACACCACATACATACCATTACTTAAATTGGGCAAGGATATATTAAATACAGTTTTGCTATCATTTGCCGCAGCAACAACCTTACCAGTAAAATCAGCAATTTTATAAGTAAAGGGCAGACTAGCTGCAAGTGTAATATTATCAGTAGCAGGATTGGGGTATAGCCTTAGTTCTTGCGGTATGGGACTATTAGATATAGATGCACTAGAACACATGGCCATATTTAGCTTTTGCCATACAGTATCATTCAGTAGAAAAGGAACATCACCTACACCCGGAGCATCACCAAGCCGTAGCCATACTAAATTCATACTTTTCGCTATGTTGAGTAACTGACCATTTTTACCTAAAGCAGCTATCATGTCAGCAGGAGCAGCAGGAGACAAGTAGCCCGGAAAAACTATTTGACTCTGAGGAGCCATATATGAAGCTTTTCCATTAAGCCACCACAAATAACCATAACTATTGTTGAATGACTGTGAAGTATTAGTCATTTGGTTATAGTAAGCTGTATCGGACAACACTGGAGTAGTATTCCAATAAGCATTGTTCAACATTAGCAAGCCAAACCTAGCCATACTACGTGCATTACTATAATAGACATTATTAAAACCAGTAGGGATAAATAAACCAGTCATACCAGTTAAATTCTTTACTTTTTGAGTAAAGTATGTATTTATACTTAGCCCGGTAGCTACCTCTAACACACTATCTAACATTGTATATGGTGCGGTATGGTATGCCCAGCGTGTACCAGCATCTGCCAAATACTTCATGCAGGTATCTATGGTGCAAAAATTATCGGGAACGGTATCATTTAACCCATTAGTCATGGTTAGCTGATTCCAAATTCGTATACGACGCTCTTGGGGTGTAGTGCATATTGTCCAGCCATTTCCTAAATAGTTGCTTGTAGTATCGTAAATGGAAAGTAAGTTTTCTTGCTGAGCAATGCCTACCATGAGTGCGGTAAGGGTTTTGCCAGCCGATGCCCAGTACCATGCACTATCTTTAGTAAAAGTGCCGTAATACTTTTCTACTACAATCTTACCATCTTTTAACAACATGAAGGCTTTTGTATTCTTAGTACCTAGATAATCTATTAGTGTATCCATTTTATCTCTACACCACCCTAAGCTATCCATTGATAATGTATCCCAAGAAGATCCGGCAAGTGGAGGAAAATATATGCTCTGTGCTTTTAGCTGTAAAGACAGGAATACTATAAAAACTAAGGAGAGAAGGCGCTTCATGACTATGTTTTAACTAATACATAGACCAAAGTTAGCTGTAATGGTTTAACCTCATAATAAAAAAATTGCCTGGACATTTGCGGTTAGACAACCACTGTCGAGGCAATAAAAACCATATACCCTATGAAAAACTCTCCAAAATTTACAAGACTAGATTGATTAAATACATAACACCTACAGTGGCAATTAACAAACCTGCTATTATAGCAGAAATCACGAAAAATGCTCCTATTGCTCTCATACAATCTAGTATTTTATTGTTTTACAATTACCTGTACAGCTTGTGTAGTATAGTCTAAACATCTACTGTGCAAGATTCTGATAGGTATATTTCAATAGCTGTGCCAGAAAACAAAAAGATTGATTATCAATTATTTATGAAATAAATAAAAATAATTTTATTCCATTTTTTGGAAAATATGATTGAATATTGGAAATAAAAAAGCGCACCTTAAAAAGATGCGCTTTGATAGAAAAATTATTTTACTACTAGTATCTGTACATTTCTGATTTAAACGGACCTACTTTAGGAATACCTAAATAAGCTGCTTGATCATCTGTAAGTTCATCTAGTTCTACACCAATTTTAGATAAATGTAGGCGTGCTACTTTCTCATCAAGATGTTTTGGTAAAACATATACTTTATTCTCATAACTAGAGTGATTATTCCACAACTCAATTTGAGCTAAAGTTTGGTTGGTGAATGAATTACTCATTACAAAGCTTGGGTGACCTGTAGCGCAACCTAGGTTTACAAGACGGCCCTCAGCTAATACGATAACATCTTTACCATCAATAGTATATAGATCTACTTGTGGCTTGATGGTATTTTTGGTGTTACCATAGCTATCATTTAACCAAGCCATATCTATTTCAATATCGAAGTGGCCAATGTTACAAACGATAGCTTTATCCTTCATAACTCTGAAATGCTGTTCAGTAATCAAATCGCGACAACCAGAAGCAGTAACTATGATGTCAGCTTCTTTTACTGCATCGATCATTTTCTTAACCTCAAAGCCGTCCATAGCAGCTTGAAGAGCGCATATAGGATCGATTTCAGTAACGATAACACGAGCACCGGCGCCACGCAATGAAGCAGCAGAACCTTTACCAACGTCGCCATAGCCACCTACAACAGCTACTTTACCAGCCATCATAACATCTGTAGCACGACGAATAGCATCTACTAAACTTTCCTGACAACCATATTTGTTATCAAATTTAGATTTAGTAACTGAATCGTTAACGTTAATAGCTGGCATTGGCAAAGTACCTTTAGCCATTCTCTCGTATAAACGGTGAACTCCTGTAGTAGTTTCTTCGCTTAGACCTTTAATGTGATGAACTAATTCAGTGTAATTATCTAATACCATATTAGTGAGATCACCACCATCATCAAGTATCATATTCAAAGGACGATCAGCACCACCAAAGAATAATGTTTGCTCTATACACCAATCAGCATCAGCTAAAGACTGGCCTTTCCAAGCAAAAACACCTATACCAGCAGCAGCAATAGCAGCAGCAGCGTGGTCTTGAGTAGAGAATATATTACAAGAGCTCCAACGCACCTCAGCACCTAGAGCTACTAGCGTTTCAATTAAAACCGCAGTTTGTATAGTCATGTGCAGACAACCTGCAATTCTAGCACCTTTAAGAGGTTGTTGAGGACCATACTCAGCACGAATAGCCATTAGACCAGGCATTTCTGCTTCAGCAAGTCTTATTTCTTTACGGCCCCACTCTGCAAGGCTAATGTCTGCCACTTTGTAAGGCAGTGCAAAATCAATCTTAGAACGTGTCGCTACACTCATCTTATTTAAAAAAATTTATCTGCAAAGGTACCAACATTATCACTAACAACAAGGAAGAGAATAGTTAAATATTATTTTACTTTTCTATCTTTCCATTTGTAATTACCTATAATGCCCATTATACCTGCAGACATAACATAAACAATATGCATAGGATGCATAAAGGGGAGATATTTTCGCAAACTAGACTTATCAAAAAATGAAACCACAGGCAGCATAAAAATAAACTCAGCTACCACCTTAGTTACAAAAAACAATGCCGCCCAGTGCCAATATATATTGTATGCCCAAAACTTCTGAAAAGCTCCTACAATGAGTAGTATTGGCATAAGTGCATTGTAAATAAACATAAGTGCCAAGGAGGCAGTTAATAGCTTATCGTTATACTTACCAGATTTAGAAGCCCAACGAATACGCTGTTGCAAAAAAGAGTCCCAAGTAGGCTGTGGGGAAGTATGCACAATAGCATCAGGACACTTTAAATACACTACTCCACCCTGTGCTAGTTTTTTAATTTTTACAGTTAATAAATAGTCATCTCCTGAGGCTAAATGATCCATACCATTATAACCATCTACTTTTATAAATGCGCTTTTGCGATATGCCAAATTAGCTCCGTTGCTCATACTGCCTAGACCTAAACTTTGCGTAGCAGCAGTAATGGCCTGCATTCCCATAAAATCAATGGTCTGAAAAATATGCAACCAGCTATTGTTATTATCATATACTACTGGTGCTACAATCATATCTGGTTTACTGCGCTCATAACATTGTGCAATGGATGCTAACCAATACTTATTGGCATAACAATCAGCATCTGTTGTTACAATAAGTTCTCCGGTAGCATTGGTAACACCTAAAGTAAGAGCTGCCTTTTTATAAGCATTTACAGGTTTACCCTGCAAATAATCGGCTAATTGTAAACAGCTAACAATAGAATTATTATATGACTGAACTATGCTTACAGTATCATCGGTAGAATGGTCATCAATGACAATTATTTGCAATAAAGATTTATCGTAATGCTGTGCGAGAATAGAGTCAATACACTGCTTGATATTTAAAGCTTCGTTGCGGGCCGGAATAAGTACCGTTATAGATGTATGCGGCTCATATGTTTTATCGTACACAATAAAAGGTTGCTTGTACCAACCTATTATATAGGCTAGCATTAATAACAGATAGAGACCTAATATGAGCAATAGAACAGTTGATAACATGGCTAAGACAATAGCGGCAGTACAAGATAACTAATATTGCTATCATCGTACAAAACATGCCCTTTGGGAATTATATGGAGTTGTGCAGACGGCAAGCCTTCGCACCACATTTCAGCTATCTTAGGCGTTATTATCCTATCAAACTCACCCATATAAATGGTTATTGGCAATTGAGATGCTAGTATATATTTCCTAAGTTTATACTGGTCTGGTATGAGTAAAGACAGTGCAGGCCAGCCATTTAGTAGCTGTTTGCATTTTTCATCGTCTTTAAGGTAATGTATAGCTAAATGGTGCTGCGACCTATTGAGCATTTTATTGCGCGCCAACCAATTAGAAAAATCTAAATAAGGCTGTGGATGCAACATAGCGTGAGCAAACAACTTTTTACCTAATACTGTACGTGTAAGAAAATAATACAGCTTATTAGGTTTTAAGCCTTCGGGTGCCATTAACAATACCCTATCTATTTTGTTGGTGAGCAAAGTAATAGCCTTCATGCACAACATTGCACCAATACTAAACCCCATTACAGATAATTTTGTAACCTCATAACGGTCTAGAATACTATTTAATACGCTTTCAAACTGTTGTGGATCGAGCACGGAACCATCGACCCAAGATGATAATCCATGATAAGGCAAATCGAAAGACAGTATTGTGTATTCGGATTTAAGAAGTGGGATAAATTCTTGGAAAGCACTTGCATCTTGGCCATATCCATGGAAAGCTACCAATACCTTATTGCCACCTGTATATTCCAAGGCGTGCAGGGCTTGAGTGCCACACTGAAAAAATATAGACTTAGCTAACATGCAACCAGTAGCAAATTTAAGGCATGCAACTAGCCAAAAAGTCAGTTAGGTGTTATATTTTGCCTTTATATTATAAGTGGTCAAAATGGCTGCTATTGTATAAATTCTAAATAAACATTAATATCTTCGCTACAAAGACCTCCTAATGAGAAAATCATTACAAATACTATCCTTTTTGTTATTAACCTTGGCCGGATCTAGTTCGTCTTTTGGCCAATTTATCACCACTAGTGCAGGAACCGGAATTGCGGGTTATAGCGGAGACGGCGGCGCTGCATCTTTAGCTCAACTAAACAATGCTAGTTCAGTTATATATGATGCTGCCGGAAATGCTTACGTAGCTGACAGAGGGAACAATAGGATAAGAAAAATAGATGCTTCAGGTAATATTAGCACTCTAGCCGGTACGGGTGCAGCGGGATATAGCGGAGATGGCGGTTTGGCTACTGCAGCAGCTTTAAATAGCCCTAGTAGCGTTTTTGTAGTAGGTAATAGTTTATTTTTTAGTGATGCAGGTAATAACTGTGTCAGAAAAGTAAACCTGACTAGCGGTATTATAACTACTGTAGCCGGAACAGGAATATCAGGATATGCGGGCGATGGTGGCGCTGCTACATCTGCATTACTAAATAATCCAACAGGCATATATGTAGATGCTACAGAAAACATATACATAGCTGATGCAGCTAATAATGTGATTCGATTTGTAGACGCCACTTCAGGAACTATAGTAACAGTGGCAGGTGTAGGAACTGCGGGATTTAGCGGAGATGGTAATATAGCAACATTAGCTGAACTGAATAACCCTACAGGCGTTTGGAGTAATGGAGAATTGCTATATATAATAGATAAGGACAATAACCGCGTAAGGATGGTAGACATAACCGGCACTATACAAACAATAGTGGGTGATGGAACTACTAGCTATGCAGGTGATGGCGTAGCACCAACTGCTACCGGATTATCGGCACCATATGCT
>CAYWUY010000005.1:65481-75378 GCA_964461535.1 uncultured Flavipsychrobacter sp. | reverse complement strand
CTATGCAGGTGATGGCGTAGCACCAACTGCTACCGGATTATCGGCACCATATGCTATGACTGCAGATGCTGCAAGTAATTTATATATATCAGTAAGTGGAGATGGCAGAGTAATAAAAGTAGACGGTACAAGCAATACAGTAAGTACAGTAGCAGGAGTGGGTACAAGTGGCTACAACGGAGATTGTACGGCTCCCGCATCGGCAGAACTTAACAACCCAACTTATGCCATATTGAACAATGAAGGTAACCTAGCCATAGCAGATGCAGGTAACAACCGCATACGCGTAATAGTACCGCCTTGCAGTGGCACGCCTTCACCTGGTTACATTTCTTCTACTGCCATGGATGGCTGTATATCTTATAGCGCTACGCTTACCCTAAACGAGGCTTCTAAAGGTTGCGATATAACCTACCAATGGCAATCATCTACCGACGGAGTGACATATACTGCCATAACAGGTGCTACCAACACTACGTACAATACGGGTGCACTCACTAGTAGTACCTATTTTAATTGTGTGGTAACCTGCACAAGTAGCTCAACCTTCTTTACCGGAAGCTCAATATTTCTTCATGTAGCAGAGCCGGCAGTATTGGCACCTATTACGGGCCTAACATCGGTATGTAATGGAGCTACTATAGGTCTGTCTAATGACTCTACAGGTGGCACATGGAGTGTTTTTAATGCCAATGCCAGTGTTTCAAGTAGTGGTATAGTTACCGGATTGAACCCCGGCACCGACACTGTATATTATTCTATTACTAACCTATGTGGCACTACAAGAGTTAGCTATCCTATAACTATTAATCCTGTACTTACTCCTGCTGTTTCTATCAGCACATCTTCTGCAGGTGTAGTATGTCAGGGTTCATCTGTAATGTATACAGCTAACCCAACAAATGGAGGCACTGCACCTAGCTACACATGGATGGTAAATGGAGACGGCATGGATATGGGTAGTACTTTCAGCTATACTCCTGTAAATGGAGATACCATAAGCGTTACGCTTAGCAGTAGCGAAATATGCGTAAGCACTACAGTAGCTACTACAGATTTAATAGCTGTTGTTACCAACACACTAACTCCAACCGTTAATATATCTAGTGCGCCATGGGGCGATAGTGTTTGTGTAGGTACAAGTGTTACTTACAGCACTGGTACAACTGGTGCGGGAAGCAGCCCTAGCTATAACTGGATAGTTAACGGGGTTATAGTGGGTAGTAGTTCTACACTTACCTACACGCCATCTAACAACGACACTATAATCTGCCAACTTACTAGCAGCTATGCTTGTCCTAATCCGGCTGTTGTAAGTAGCAATATGAAGGTTATAACAGTGGATATTTCGCAAACACCAATAGTAAACATAACATCTGATGCTTCTGATACATTATGTGCAGGAGTTCCGGTAACATTTAGTGCTAGCGGCATATATGCAGGCGCAACACCAACCTACGTATGGGAAAAGAATGGTGTAAATGTGGCAACTGGTGTACACTACACCTATATTCCTACTAATGGAGATTCTGTTAGCTGCAAACTTTTCAGTAGTGTTTCTTGCCGTTCGGCAGACTCAGTGTATAGCACTGCCATACATATGAATGTTACGCCTTCTACGCTTACTAGCGTATCGTTAAATGTATTACCAGGAACTGCAATAGACTCTGGAGATATGGTATTAATGACAGCAACAGCCGTTAATGCCGGAGATGGTGCTACCTACCAATGGTATTTGAATGGCACTGCAATAAGTGGCGCTACAAGTAGCACCTATGCTACAGATAGTTTAAAGAATGGAGATCAGGTATATTGTCAGGTGAACTGCACAAGTGTATGTGCATCTCCATCAGTGTTATTTACAAGTATCAAAACATTTAATGTTTATCCTACAGGTATACATAATGGCATTTCTTTTTCCGGACTGCAAATTGTGCCTAACCCTAATAACGGTAGCTTCAGTATAACAGGCATGATGAGCGAGAAAGAAGGCATACTACAAGTAAGAGATATGATGGGTAGCATAGTACTAGAAAAGGCTATAGCATCTAGTAACGGAACAATAAATACTGCAATAGAACTACCTGCAACACTGAGCAATGGTATGTATATGATACAATTAAGTTCAGGTAATCAAAAACAAGTAACTAGAATAACATTGCAACGCTAGGTTGTACTTGCTATTAATGAGTTGTAATAGTGTCGACTGTAATGGTCGGCACTTTTTTTTTATACAAAATGCTTTAACAAACTAAGTGCTACAACCTTAAATAATTGCAAAAATGCCCCTACAGTTTTTAGTGGTTTGAATAATAACTTAGCTTTATACAACTTAACACACATCTGCTTGAAAATACGTTTATTATTAATTCTACTGAGTAGCCCAGCTTTTGTATTTGCGCAAACAGTACAAGGAATTGTAACTGATGCAGTTACAGGTGCACCATTGTATCTGGTGAGTGTTATGAATGATAAAACACAGGTAGCTACCACTACTGATAAAAACGGAGTGTATACTTTAAGCGGAAAAAGCGGGGATAAAATTAGATTTAGCTATGTGGGCTATTCACCCGTGGTAAAATATATTCCTCCATCGGTAATAGTAGCTACTATTAATGTGGCTCTAGATGTAAACCCTGCGGAACTAGAAACAGTAGTATTTAAACAAAAACTGACTAAGTATCAACTAGACTCTATAGAGCGAGCTCAGGTATATAAGTTGCCTATGCAGCGCACTAAGCCTAGTCCTATGAGTCCGGCATCAGCGGTGGCCGAGCTTTTTTCTAAGAAAGCTAAACGCACTTACGAATTTCAGAAAGAATTTAAAAAAACAGAACGGGAAAAATTTATTGAAAGCAGATATACGCAGCAGCTAGTAGGGAAAGTAACAGGCGCTACCGGTGATAGCATTAGCTGCTTTATGGCTGCATACCCCATGCCCTATGATTATGCACGTACTGCTACTGATTTAGAAATAAAAATGTGGATTAGAAGCAACTATAAACTATGGTTGACAGACACTGCAAAAGGCCCAACTAAAATGACAAAGTAATCAATAAAAAAACCTCCGATGTACTCGGAGGTTTTTTATTGATGTTTTTTTACTATTACTACTTATTATGGGAATAAGATACCGTTGTAATTATTTACATCTATATAAGGCACAGATGATTTGTAGTAAGAGTTGATAGACTCGATAATTTTATTAGCTACAATAGCATAACCACGAGGAGTTAAGTGCACTGCATCTAAAGAGAATGCACCACCCGATACGTAAGTAGCATTGTACTTAACGCCATTGTAAACTAAACCAGAAGATAGTGTACCCATGTATGAATACATATCAACCAATGCAAGTGAATATCTATTTGCTTCAGCAGCTATATAGTTATTGAAAGCAATGGTAGCAGTTCTTACATTCTGAACTTCTTCGGTAGTAAGTACATACTGTTTAGGTATTGGTTTTAAGCTACCCCAACCAGCACATGTAAGTGAGTCTTTAGGAGTAGTGATTAAAATATACTCTCCAGGTACAGACTGACGTACAACACCGTTATGATCTTCAACCATAAAGTAATTGTAACCAATACCAAACTTAGGATTGTTAGGCAGGCTCATAGCAGCCCAATATGCTGCTAAGCTATCGGCCTGTGTTTTACGAGTAAGGTATAAACCTTGAGCAGGCACTGTAGTAAAGAAAGGTATTGAAGTAATATCAGGGATATTTATCAATACGCCTCTAGCACCTTTGCTAGTTGCAGCAGATAGTGCAGAATCGAAGTTGTCTTTAAACACCTGAGTAGGTGTTATATCTGCTGTATTATACAAATTTGCAAATAGAGGAGTAGCAGTACCATCACCATTACCCTGACCACCGGCAGTAGCATAACCTAAAACATCATTAGAACCCAACCACATGGTAAAGAAAGATGGCTGTAGGTTAAATACTCTTGATTTTAGTTCTGCTAATGGAGTAGCACTTGTCTTATAATAGAAACGGTGTGCATATTGGTTAAGCGTAGAATATCCAACTACAGGATAATCTGCAACGCGAATACCCGGAACACCTATGTTATTGATTTGACCATTAGGACCTGGACTTACATAATAAGCTGAATCCTCAGAACTAAATGAATAGTTAGGAAGATTAACTGCCGATAGTGATGTTTCACCTAAGCAAGAAGTAACATAACCAAGCACTTTACGCGGATTAGCCACACCTGCTGTACCGCCAAAGCCATTATTGGTTTTTAAGTAAGGTTGGTAAAAATCGCCGGAAGCACCGCCATTGCTAACAGGTATTAAAGAAAATTGCTCGTGCAATCTCTTAGGATAAGAATTATACTGACCTGTAAGGTAAAGAGCACCATCAGCATAACCAGCTGTAAGTGAGTTACCAATAGCCAAATAAGTACCAAAGTTGGCATCACCTGAGTCCAATGGTTGGGTAACTTTAACTGCCGGTCTACAAGCAGCAAACGTACAAGCTAAAGCACCGAATATATATAGCTTTTTCATTCTGTTATCTGTACTTAAAATTAGAAGTTATAATAGAAACCTATACCCGGAGTAACCGCTTGAGTTTGGTATGTACCGGAGAAGTTACCATAGTCATAAGTGCCTTTACGCTTTACTGAGTTAGTAAACTCAATAGCAGCCATAATAGTTACACGCTTCATAGGCTTAACAGCAGCACCACAAGTAAGTACTACTCTATCTGCATCTGGTAATTCAGGAGAAACATAACCATCTCTTACCGGACTAGGATCGTAAGCAGCACCACCCATTACAGATACCGTTTTGCTGATTTTATAATTAGCACCTAAACGAGTAGTAAGTGTATTGCGATAATGACGAGGAGAATGATTGTTTTTTAATGAACTTGTTTGTGTAGCAAAGTTGATTCTTAAAGAATCATAAGTTTCCCAACCAGTGAAATTCAAGTCTAACGCTAGGGTTAAACGATCATTATTAAGAGGTTTAACACCTATACCTACAGATGCTACCTGAGGTAAAGGTAAAGCAGCATCAAACTTAGTATTAGGGAAGCTTGTAGACAATGAAGTAGGCACTCTAAATGTAGCTGAGCCAGAACCTAAATCCATGTTTACTTGAGAACGATAAGTTAAACCAGCTTGAACACGGTCGCTAAACTTAAGCTGTAAACCTACGTTAAAGCCAACACCATTAGCATTGCCATGTAGGCTAGCTTGGCCAAGAGAACCATCGCTAAACTGAACAGGTAACGCTTGCTGCATATCGAAACGGCCGGTAGCATAAATGAAACCTGCACCCACCGATACTACATCAGAAATGCGGTAACTTACAGTAGGCTGTATAAAAATGCTTTGTAATTCAATGTTTTGAACTAAGAAACGACCTCTCCAGTTATCGTCCCATTTAAGACCTAAGCCATAAGGAGTATAAACACCAAGACCTAAACCCAAACGGCTGTCTTTTTTAACTGTACCCCCAACATAAAAGTTGAAAGGAGTAAATGTTTGATCTACAGAATTGGTAGAGCCAGTGTAATAACCGTAACCGGTATTTGGCTTAATCATAAGCAGGCTGGCATTCACTTGAATGTTTTTTAAGCGAGACAGACCACCCGGATTGTAAAATATAGTAGATGCATCCCAAGGCCAAGCAGTGCCTGCACCGCCCATGCCTAGTTGTCTAAGGCCTTGTAGATTTAACTGGTAACCGGCACCAAACGATGATAATGAGCCCAATACCAATGATGCCGCCAATAAGTGTTTCTTCATAAACCAGGTTTGTTAAATAATATACTTTGTTTTGAAGGTAGTTACTACATATAACTAACCGTGTAAGGTATGTAGAAATTCGATGAAATCCAATACCCCACACTAATTTCTGTGCAAATATATGGTTTAAGCTTGGGCAATACCAATGGTAGCAATACTAATTTTTGCAGATATTTCTTGTTTTATGGCTTCTGAGCAGGCTTCTATTGTAGAACCTGTAGTTAAAACATCATCAACTATTAAAATATGTTTATTTTTTATATCAATCTTATTATTTAGCCTGAAGGCGTTTTTCATATTATCTACACGCTCTGTCCTAGTCTTATTAGTCTGACTTTCAGTATGTCTAGTTCTTATTAATAGGTCGTCTTTTACTTTTACACCCAATATTTTTCCAATACCATTTGCTATTTGTAAAGACTGATTGTAACCTCTAAGTGCTTCTTTTTTAGGGTGCAGGGGAACCGGTACTATATAATCTAAATCATTCCAGTTGCTTTTTAGTAATTCGGCACCCAATAAGCCACCTAAATACTTGCCAATATGCTTTTTGTTATTATACTTCATTTCATGAAGCAGATGTTGCAATACACCTTCGTTTGTAAACTCTGCTAAGGAAGTGGCTCTTATATATGGGATTCTTCCTGCCAGTCTTAAAGATGTTGGATTTCTTTCATAATTATGATTTCCTATTAATGGAAAGCTCGCTTGACAGTTTAAGCATAAAACTTTTTCGTTTTCTAATAACTGTACTTTACATCCTTCACACAATTGAGGATAAAATAAATGCTGTAGTCCTTTTGATAGTTTTAGTAACATAGAAAATTGGGTAACAGGCTGCAAGATAAGAAAATGCTAAATTATTTTTTTTAGCAATGCAGACTAGTGTATTAACTAATTTTGCGTAACTAAAATAAAAACGCCATGGGAAACAAAATTGTCATCCTAGGTGCGGGGTTTGCGGGGCTACAAATAGCACGTCATTTAAAACAACCCTTTGAGGTCACAATTATAGACCAATATAACTTTCATCAATTTCAGCCTCTATTTTATCAGGTAGCTACTGCACGTTTAGAACCGAGCGCCATATCATTTCCCCTGAGAAAAATATTTCAAAGAAAAAGCAATGTAAAAGTAAGAGTAGCCAAAGTGCTATATGTAGATACTGTAATTAAAATCGTATATACCACAGAGGGTAGCTTTAGCTACGATAAACTAATAATAGCTACCGGATGCACATCTAACTACTTTGGGAATGAAAACATTGCTAAGCACGCATTCCCTATGAAGTCTACCAACGAGGCCATTGCACTTAGAAATAGAATATTACTAAATTTTGAAGATGCGCTTAGCGCAAGCGGCAGAGAGCTTGAAGAGATAATGAATATAGTAATAGTGGGCGGAGGACCAACGGGAGTAGAGTTGGCCGGAGCATTGGCTGAAATGAAGAAAAATATCTTGCCTAAAGATTATCCGGATATGAATTTTGAACAACTTAAGATATATCTGATAGAAGCTTCTGGCAATACATTACAAAACATGAGTAAAGAGGCCCAACAAGCATCTCAACAATATTTAAGGGAGCTAGGAGTGGAGGTATATACCAATACCGCTGTTGCAGACTATGACGGACATACGGTAATAATAAACGACGGCAGAACAATACCTTCAAGAACTTTAATATGGGGCGCAGGGGTAAAAGGTAATGTTCCAGAAGGCATTCCTCAGCATACTGTGGTAAGAGGCAATAGAATAAAAACTAACAGATACAATGAGGTAGAAACACTAGACAGTGTGTATGCTATAGGCGACATTGCTTACATGGAAACTGAAAAGTACCCAAAAGGACACCCACAGGTGGCCAATGTAGCCATTAATCAAGCTAAAAATCTTGCTGAGAATTTTAAAAGAATGTCTAAAGGAGTAAATCTTACAGCATTTGAATATAAAGACCCGGGCTCTATGGCAACAGTGGGAAAGCGCAAAGCAGTTGTAGACTTACCTTTTATAAAATTTAAAGGTGTGTTCGCATGGTTTACCTGGATGTTCTTACACCTGATGCTAATATTAAGCGTAAAAAATAAGCTATTCATTTTTATCAATTGGGCCATTAGTTATATGACCAATGATACTACCTTACGACTGATATTACTACCTACCCATAAACAGGTAGAACTAACTAATACTGACAAGAAAGAACTAATGGTTTAGCTAATGCAAAACGGCATGCAATACAGACAGAGATTTTATAGCTCCCATGTGCTGAGTATGCTGTTGTAAGAATGCTATATACCATTCTGTGATGTGCAATCTATCACTAGCCGACATACTTATGTTGGCTAGTGTGTTGTAGTCTGTTGCCTGAATAATATCTCCTAAAGCTCTTGCCTCATGTATAGACAAATAAGGAGGACGAGAGGGAGGAAATGCGGTAAAGCCACCACTATGAATATCAACATATGGAGTATCTTCAGAAAAGGCACCCCCTATATCATAACCTAAATACCTACTGCATAATACAACAAAATACAAGGGATAATTGGCCACATTAGATACAGGAGTATTATCTAACTGAATAAAAAAATCGAAGGCTTCATTAAATAGTTCAGGCTGAGGTGCTTGCTCTGGCAATAATCTTAGTAAGATTTCGCTACAAAATACCGCAATACTATTCTTGATAATATTTTCCTGAACTGTTTTATAAATGTATGCTGGTGGAAACTCTCTAAGACGCTGTAGGTTCTTTTGCGGCTGATGATCTGCAATAATATCAGCTAACATAGCTGGCTGCAACAGACCTGCTCTATTTTTTGACTGCTTAGCACTGCGTACACCCTGCACCATATAAGCCTGTATACCATAAGTTTCTGTAAAAACTGTAGTTACCAAGCTTGTTTCGCCATACTTTACAGAACGCAGAATAATACCTCTGGTGTTATGTAGCATAGCACTATTGTATAAACACCATTTTACCTACATAGGTTTGTCCACCATCGGCATTGGTAGAAAAGATAAGATATACCCCCGACTGTGGTCTATGTCCTTTATAGTCATAACCATTCCAAACAGCCTGACCACCATAAGCGGTAGTTTTGTATACCAACTGTCCTGTTACATCAGTAATTCTCACATCGGCATTGGCCACTAAACCTTTTATTGCTATCTCGCCCTTATATCCTGCACTTATTGGGTTAGGAAATACGGTAACATTACTATGTGTTGCACCACCCTCTGTGGCAGTTCCTCTATAAGATACCAAGCCAAGCTCAGTGCCTATATATACATCTCCGGTAACCGGGTCTATGCTTATTTTCTCAATATGGTTAGATGGCAGCGGACTATTGTCAGTTGTAAATCTGTTAATAATCTTACTATTACCAGCATCTGGCGATAGTAACCATACACCATTATCGGTACCCACCCATTTTCTATTCCCTCCATCTACTGCTATAGTGCGCACTACTTCACCGGCAAAGAAATAACCACTGAAGCTATCATACTTTACGACAGGGATATCAAAGTCGCACTTTTCATAACAAGAAGATGCATTGTACATAATACCTATACCGTCGTTAGTACCTACCCATATATTATCGTTCTTGTCTTTAGCTATACAGTATACACTTTGACTTGGTAGATTACCAGCACCTGCACCCTTTGTATATTGTGTATAGGTATCATCTGAGGTATTACCTAGCGAACCGTTAGTATGATAACTAACTACACCACCATTATAATAGCTAACATACCATATGTTACCTGCATCATCTATAGCCATTTGCCCCCCGGCATAGGGATTGCTACCCCCTAATGCTAGTGCATACTTGTACCAATTTCCTGTAGCTTTTTCTCTAACTAGTAACTGATGATAGCTTGCATATTGGGTTATCCATAAATTCTTATCGGCATCTAATGCTACTGCTGCTGCTTGATAATAACCTGCACCATTGGCAATACTTGTATCTAACGCGCTGCCCTTTCTGTAGCCTGTTAACGTACCATCCTGCTTTAGTTCTACCAAGCCTCCGGTAAACGATGCTGCATATAATGTGCCATCAGCCTCATCTTTTACCACACTAACTATATCGCGCATGGAATCGAAGAACTGTGGCTTAGTATCATAATTATACAA
>CAYWUY010000005.1:19782-65381 GCA_964461535.1 uncultured Flavipsychrobacter sp. | reverse complement strand
GTATCGAACACTCTAAATGTATCTACCAGATTAAGATTGGTATCAAAGTACTTTATCCAGTTGGCTGTTCCCGCTGCATAATCTATAAGCATAAGGGTATCATTGCCTTCATTTAGTTTTACACTTAGTTTCTTACCGGCATAAAATTGATAAGCAGTATCGCCTTGCCATACATAAAGAGAGGTATCTGCTGCTAACACAAGTTTGCTACCAATAGTGGCTAAGTCTACAAAGTTATGTAGCGTATCTTTCTTAGTCCAAGACTGAAAGTTTTGTATGTCGGGTCTGTAAGCATCTATGCTGTATAGATCATTGTTTACGGTAGCATAGTACTTGTTTTTGTATTCAATAAAATTAGTTACAGGCGATAATGAATTGTTGATATAAAACTGATACGTGTCCTCTATGGATTTGTCAGCCATATCTACCACAACTATACCTAGGCTGGTAGAAAGATATGCTTTCCCTTTATCTACGAATATTTTATAAACGGTTTTGTCACCTGCTACCGTCTTTAATTTTAAATCGGGTACGTTGTAAAATATTTCATCTTTATAGATGTCGATATTTCCATTGGTATATACCAAAATAACTGACTTAGAAACCGGATCGTAAGCTATGGCTTGCATGCCTATATCACTCATGCCATCTACCTTACTATATGTAGTAAAGCTATTATCAGCAGTATTAAAAACATAAAAAGCCAGCTTGGTAGCCGTAAACACTTTGGCACCGTCAGTAGCAATGCCTATAGCATTTTTATATGGTAAGTAAGATTGCCAATAGCCTATAGGAGTAACCTCAGCCCTAACAGTGACACTAAAAACAACCAGTATAAGTAAAGCCCAAAAGCCTTTAAATAGTCTCATAAAACACGTAATGCGTCAAAATTATATAAAATAAACGCTGCCAGCGTGTTTATATTGCCTACAGTTTACCTCTAGCCTAACTACCTCATGTATTACAAAAATATAACGCACGTATAAATTCAGTAAGTAGATTATCTTTGATATCATGTCTCTATCTCATCCCATTGGTATATTCGATTCAGGTTATGGTGGCTTAACGGTGTTTAAATCGATAGCTGAACAGCTACCTCAATATGACTATATATATCTAGGAGATAACGGACGTGCACCATACGGTAATCGTTCTTTTGAAACCGTTTATGAATACACTTTAGAGTGTGTGCAATGGTTTTTTAATAAAGGTTGTCCATTAGTCATCTTAGCATGCAATACTGCTTCTGCAAAGGCTCTGCGCACCATACAGCAACAAGACTTACCCAAGATAGCCCCCGACAATAGGGTGCTGGGTGTTATTAGACCATCGGCAGAAGTGGTAGGCAACTTCACTAAAAGTAAATCGGTAGGTATACTGGGAACAAAAGGTACTATAACATCGGGCTCTTACGACATAGAAATACATAAATTTTTCCCAGATATAAAAGTAAACTCCCAAGCATGTCCTATATGGGTGCCACTTATAGAATATGGAGAATATAACTCGCCGGGAACTGATTATTTTGTTCAGCAATATTTAGACCTACTATTGCAAAAGGACGAAAACATAGATACTATACTACTGGCATGTACCCACTATCCGCTATTATTAGATAAAATTAAGAAGTATTTACCCCAACATATACAAGTAATAGCTCAAGGAGATATAGTAGCTAACAGTCTGGCAAACTATCTTGAGCGCCATAAAATAATGGAAGAGCGGATTAGTAAAGGTGGAAATATTAGCTTTTTTACTACTGATGACACCAATGACTTTGACCAGCATGCCGCTCATTTCTTTGGCCGATCGGTTCATTCCAATTATGTTCATTTTTAAGAACATCTGTATTAACAGAAATTATACGCTAACAATATACCGAACTGCTAATTTTGCTGATTATGAACGTGTATTTGGAGCAACTAAAAAAAGATATAGCACCTTTAAGAGAGCAGCTAATAAATCACCCTGTATATCAACATATTAATAATCTTGAAAAGCTGCATGTTTTTATGGAGCACCACGTATTTGCAGTATGGGACTTTATGTCTTTATTGAAAAGCCTGCAACGCAACCTTACGTGCGTAGATATTCCTTGGGTACCTAAAGGCAACCCACTTACTCGCTATCTGATAAATGAAATAGTACTGGGAGAGGAAAGCGATATAGATGAGCATGGTAATAGAATTAGCCACTTCGAACTGTATTTGCAAGCCATGCAGCAAGCAGGGGCAAGTACTCAGCCTATTAACCTATTTATACAAAACATAAATAACGGGGCTAAGGTGCACGATAGCTTACAATTACCGGGGGTACCTAAAGCTTCGGCGGCTTTTGTAGAGCAAACATTCAATATCATTAATAGTGGTAAAGTATATCTGCAAGCAGCAGTATTTACCTTTGGCAGAGAAGACTTAATACCGGGAATGTTTATCAGCTTTGTAAATGAACTGAATAAACAATCAGGCAACGGACTAAGTATTATGAAATACTATCTGGAAAGACATATAGAGGTAGATGGCGACCACCACTCTCATTTAGGCTATGAAATGACGGCTGAACTATGCGGAACAGACACTCATAAATGGGGTGAGGCAACAATAGCTATAAAAGATGCACTACAACGCAGAATAGCCCTTTGGGATGCCATATTGGAAAAGATAAAGTAAGTAATAAAGTAGGAATTAATATACTCTTATCAAATCATGGTCCATAAAGGCTGGGCACTTGTAAGTAGTAAAATGCCACGAAAGGCTGAAAATAGCCATTAAATATTGGTCTTTAGAGCTGGGATTGCCTCTTTGCTTCCCTGCTCTTCCTAATTGATCACCACTATTTAACTCTCCACTTCTATCTTGCAATGCAAGCGAAGGATTAGCTACTGATATTTTAGGAAACTTACTAGCACCTACGTAAGTAGTACTTACATCATCTAAATAATCGGTAAATGTTAACCTATCAGCAATTTCAATAGATAGGTTTACTCCCGGTCTAAGCCAAAATTTAACACCACCACCTATAGGCACACACATGCTGAAGTTGCTATACTTTCTATTATCATATCCCGCATTTTGCCCTTCAGTACCCATTTCTCTAAGGTAGTATTTCACACCTTTGTATTCGGTATAAGGGTTATAATAGAATACCCCCAAACCACCTGTTAAATAAGGGGTTAAACGATGAGAATAGTCCCCGGTAATAAATTTAAAAAAATTAAACTCTGCCTGTGCCGTTACTTCAAAAATGTTACTCTTAAAGTTAAGGTTGCGCTGTTTACTATAAGGGGCATCATTATACTTATCATCATAGCCTACATTGGTGTAGTTAATACAGCCCTTTAATGCTATGTAATAATTTAGATGCTTACGCACATATGCACCATAAGCAGGAGATATAGTTTTGAACCCCCAACGCTCGTTCAAGTCTCCGAAATACTGAGAACCACCCACACAAACGCCATACTCAGAAGATGTATAATACGACTGTGCTTCTGCTTTCGCAGCTAGAATAGATAATAATAGTATATATCCTATTTTTTTCAACATGAGACTAAACCTTACAAACGTAAAAGTAAGGTATTTATTGTGTAGTAGAAGCCAAGACAGACCAATTACAACTTTACCTAATAAGTGTTACATCGCCTGTTTCCTCTAAAGTTTCTCCTCCACAGTCGTATTGAAGGTAGTAGAAGTAAACGCCCATATCTTGTGGTTCGCCACCAAAGGTACCATCCCAGCTAACGTTATTGTTGGTAGACTCAAATACCGTTTGTCCCCATCTATTTACAATCCTAAATACATGAAAACGATGATACCCCTGAAATACAGGCCTAAACACATCATTAACTTTATCTCTATTAGGGGTAAACGCAGTAGGCATTGTAACCTTGCAACAAGACTGTACCGGAATAGAGCGAACAGTAGTGCTGTTACAACCGTAGGCATCTGTAACGGTTAGACTAACTTTACCATTGGGCACACTTACAGTTCCGTAGGTATAAGGCTGATCTGTAGCAGTAAAATACTGACTTGGGTTCCACCTGTAGAAGTAATCATATCTGTTAGTGTCTGCTTTAAATAACAAGCTATCTTCTAAACACATACCATTATCCACGTAAGTAAAGTCTGAAACAGGTAGTGCATTTATTTTTATACTATCATATACAGGCAGCGAAGTACAACCTTCGGCAGATATACTTATAAGCTTTATAACATGCAAGCCAGTAGTTAGCCAACGTACTTTATAAGGGCCACTACTATTAGAGTTATTAGCTACCATTTCCATACCAGAATTGGTTTGCCATGCATTACCATCTACACTCCAGGTAAATTCAGCAGCATTATCGCTACGGTCAGCTATACCTACTAGTACAGTGTCTCCCAAACAACCACCCTCTGCCAGTAAAAGATTAGCACTAGGTTCAGGAGTTATGGTAATTGCAATAGTATCTGTAGTGCTACAAATACCACCGGGACCACTCAGCATTAAATAAATAGGATAGTTACCGGCAACAGCATCACAGGTAACACTTACTGCCGTACTAGTTTCAGAACCTGATATAACATTAAAACCGGCAGGTAAAGACCATGTTTGTGTAGGAGCTCCTACAGATGCAGTGTAAGATAAATTGAGTGTATCGTACCTACAAATTTTTAATGCAGAGGAATTTATTACAAAATTAGGGGTGCTAAGTATAGTAACTACTTGTGGCGCTCTGTAGCTTTCGCAACCGCTATCAGTAAATGTAACATACCAAGTAGTGGTGCCTGGTGTGGCAGTAGATGGCGTAGGAGCTACATATGTACCAACACCGCCTGAAATAGAAGTATACCACCTAACACTATCGCCTACTGCAGACAATGGTAATGCACCAGTGCCTTGACAATACGAAGGGTTTGTAACAGTAGGCACTGCCGGTCTTGGATGTACTACTACTGTAATAGAATCTAAAGGACTTGGGCATTTATAGCCTGGCATGTAAGATTGAGAGGCATAATACGTGTATACACCAGGAACAGCCGTAGGCACTGTAGGATAAACAGTAGTAGGAGCCGAAGAAGGAGTAGCATACCATTGAATACCTGTACCTGACACTAAGAATGAAGAAGGCAAGGCATCTTGACAATAGACTTGTAAACCACTTATAACCGGAGCAGGCAATGGGGGGCGTACATATAAATGTAAAGAAACAATAGAATCGCAACCGGAAACGGCTACCATACTATCGGTGTAAATACCGCTAGCTATAAGTGTATCATTACCAAATATGCGCGAAGTACCGCTGCAAATAGTATCGTATGTAATAACTGTAGAACCAGATGATACAGTAAGTGTGTAGTCTAAAGTATCATAAAAGCACACACTATTACTAATAATTACGCTGACTGCTACAGGGCTGGGTGTAGTCCAATATACTGTAGGAGAATTTGTAGTATCAGTGATACCGTTAGGCGTAACAGCACCACTACCTAAACTCCAGTAATATGAAATACCAGTGCCCGAAATACCACTTACAGATAATGTTTGATTGACATTAGGGCAAGTAGACGTACCTGTAATAGTTGAGGCTACTGTAGGTGGTGTGTTCATTACCAAACTTAAGTCATCTACTATCATACCAAGTGTAGATGTACCTGCCGTATTATCTGTTAATGTAATTTTCAATCTTACTACACCTGAACTTGGTGGTACATTTATAACAGGAATGCCGGTAACCGGTGTAAGGCTAAACGCAGTATTAGTTCTGGTAAAATCCATATCTACATAAGTGGCAATAGCAGTTCCGGCAGCATTTAAACCAACAATATTGATATGTGTAGTGCAAGGATTAGGACCTCCGGATGTTCTCCTGGAAGCCTTCATACTGAATGTATAGCTAGCACTAGGCATAACACATACATTTTGATAAAAACAAGATTCATCGTCTACCTCTGCCACGTGATTTGTAGCCACGCTACCACCATAAGTAGTTTCGAAGGCCCAGGCCTCTATAGATGTACAAGCAGTAGTCCAACCAGTAGATGTTGCATTAAAATCTCCGTTAGCTAAAGATTTTGCGATAATGCCCTGCCGGAAAATAGTAACAAAAATACCAATATAACTACCCTTAGGTTATTCATGTAATAGTTTTTTATAACTAACAAGTATTTGATTGTAAAAGTAGTAACACCAAACAGCATTATTACTATTTGGTGTTATATCTTTTTATAAACAAACTGCTAAATGTTATCTAACTAAAGTAACATCTCCTGTCTCTTCAAACGTTTCTCCTCCGCAGTCGTATTTTATATAATAAAAATATACCCCCATATCTTGTGGCTCTCCACCAAAAGTACCGTCCCAAGCCACATCATTATTGGTAGTCTCAAATACGGTTTGTCCCCATCTGTTTGCTACACGGAAAACATGGAAGCGATGAAAGCCCTCAAATACGGGTCTAAATAGTTTGTTTTTACCTTGAGGGGCAAATGCATTGGGCATTGAAATGCGACAGCATGACTGTACAGGTATTGCCTTAGTAGTAGTAGAATAACAGCCAAAACCATCGGTTACAGTAAGGCTTACCCTAGCATTTTCAATACTAGGCCTACCAAATGTTGATTCCACATTTGTGATACCAAAATACTGATTTGGCGACCACTGGTAGAAATATCCATTATCATTTACATTGGCTATAAACTCTAAGCTATCTTCTAAACAAAGTTTACCCGTTAGCGAACGATATATAAAATCAGACGATGGTACATCGTTTACTCTTACAGTATCTAATACCGGACGAGAGAAACACCCTTCTTTCGAAGAGGTTATTAGCTTAATAAAATGTAAGCCGGTAGTTAAGTATCTAATTTTATAGGGGCCACTACTATTAGAGTTGTTTGTTACCATCTCCATAGTACTTGAACTAGCCCAAGGACCGCCATCTGACGACCAAGTGAAGTCATCTGCATTAGGTGTTCTATCAACTAAACCTACCAGAATAGTATCTCCAAGACATACGCCTTCAGGTAACAATGGTTGTGCATGAGGCTCTGGAACCACATCTACTATTACAGTATCACTAGCACTACATATGCCAGTAACCCCGCTAACGGTAAGTATTACTTGCTGTGGACCTGAAGCACCGCTAAATATACCGGTAACAGCAGCAGAATTCATAGTAGTTCCTGATGTATAAACAGTACCGCTAGGTAACGTCCAAGTATAGAACGTAGCGGTAGATAAGCTATTGTACCATAATGATAATGTATCGTACTGACACACATTAAACTTAGTAGCTGCAATATTGAATGCTGGAACAAATATGGTATTTACGTTCAGGGGACTTCTATCACTTTCACAACCTAAAATGGTTTGAGATACATACCATGTAGCCACACCTGGCGTGCCCGTAGTAGGTACAGGTGCCGCTGAGACTCCCACACCACCGGTGGGCGCTACATACCATAATAAATTACTACCGGTAGCAGTAAGTGGTAACGAAGTTGAGTATTGGCAATACTCTACATCAGTGGCAGCAGGAGCAATTGGTTTGGGTTTTATAGTCACCGGAAGATTTGCACTATCGCTTGTACATCCGGCTATTGTTTGCGTTACATAGTAGTTTAGTGTTGTAACAGTAGTTACATCAGGTGTAGGGGCAGTAGTATATGGTGTAGTGACACCAGGGCCATACCATGTAAGTGCTACCCCACTGGCAGTAAGTGGTGCCGCAGTAGCATACTGACAGATAGCCAATGGACTTACACCGGGTATAGCTGGCTTAGCATTTACAACTACCGGAACATGCAGCCTTGGGCTTTCGCATCCACTGTCGGTTTGAGATACATAATAATTATACGTACCAGCAACAGAGGTATTAATTACAGGGGGCGTTGAAGATGCAGTGCCACCTGTAGGTACTGTATACCAACGAACATTAGTACCGCTAACGGTGAATGGGACAAACGTATCGAATTGGCAGTATACACTCTGTCCTGTTAGTAATGTAGGGGCTAGTGGTGTAGGATGTACGGCTACAGTTATTGAATCTCTGGCACTTTGGCACATGCCTGCAGGTCCGGATGATGCAGCTGCATAGTATGTATAAACACCAGGAGTAGATGTTGGCACTACGGGAGCAGTTACAGATCCAGTGCCGCCAGTAGCAGAAGTATACCAAGTAGTGCCTGTGCCGGTAACACTAAAAGGCACAAATGTTTCACCTTGACAATAACTAGTTATACCTGTTATATCAGGCATAGCAGGATTAGCATAAACATTCACACTTACAGAGTCGTAAGAACTCATACAACCACCTACTACTTGACGCACATAATACATAGTATTACCTACTACCGATGTATTAGGAGTAGGTGCTGCTGCTAATGCACTTGTCGTTGTAGTATCTCCGTACCAAGTAATTGTACCAGGTCCGGTAGCTGATAATGCAGTAGCTGTAGCATACTGACAATAATTTACAACGGTATCGGCAGCTAAAGGTGCAGAAGGTGCAGTAAGAGAAGTGATGTGCACATTTTTAATGCTCTGCGTACTATATGCAGCACCTGTACTGGCACTAAAACCAAAATAGCCCGTCATAGACAATGGATAGGTAGCCGTAATAGATGCTGTAGTGCTATAATCGTAATACACTGATATATTGCCAGCAGAATAGAATAATCTACAATGGTGCCACAAACCATTAGTTATAAAAGACTGACTAGGCACTACACTACCTAAACGACCTACGGCAGATCCTTCAGTATAACCAACAGCAGTACCAGTATAACTCATTAATGTTTCCAGCGGATTGTTGAAGTTACCGTCGTTATCATAAGTATCCATGATAAGCACTATACCGGTTGGGTATGTAGGTAAACCAATACCTCCACCTGGAGTAAAACCAACCGGGGGAGTAGTGATATACCAAAACGCAATACCATCTGCAGGAGTAGAAGCCGAACTTACTTGCACTCTAAAATCAAAATCAACAGTAAATTCAGAACAAGATGTAAGATTTATGGGTGTGCCATAATATACATAACCACTTTGGCTAGTACTGGTAGTTGTTAATCTAATAGTACTGTCAATAGTAGTTGCCGTTCCACCTACCGTCCATCCTGTAGTAACTAAAGGATAACCTGATAGCGAAGCAGAAAATTGCGCTACAGCTTTGCTTTCGCTAAGTAACAGAGCAAATAAAAGAATATATATATATTTCATACCAAAATATCTCTAGAGTTCAATGTGCGAAGTTACACTACATATAATACAGAATTACGCTTTTGCCTAACGATTAGAGTTAATTCTATACGTATAGAGTTATATAGACGGCAATTAGCAACTTAATGTCTATAGAATTTATTCTACTAACCACCTAACCGCATATTAACAATTAAGAATATAACCACACGGTGTATAATCATCATTTTTAATGATGGACGTCATTTGGGGGTCTTATGCTTCAAAATACATTTGCAATATCAAAACAAACAAAATGAATAAAGTAAGCATTAAGCACCTTAGTAACCTTCACAATGACTGGATGCGTGGTTTAGAGTTTTATACTCAGGAAATAGCTATTATGAAGAATAGGCTTACTGAAGTGGCAGGTAAGAATACCGATAAATCAGTAATGGTAGAGGTAGAACATTTTGAAAATCAATTTATTATTAAAAAAGACACCATAGATACACTATCTCACAATATTCGTGAGAATGTAAATAAGATATCACATCAGGCTGAAAACTCTAGTGCTGGATTTGTAGACGAAAACTTAGTGGCCATTCATGATGAATTAGGCGCACAAGTAAAAACAGAAGAGCACGCAATCAATGAACTAAGACACGAGTTCAACAGATTTGCCGCCAAATGGATGTAAAGTTTTGGCTATTTGTGAGTGAATAGTATGCGTATGGTCGCCCATTTCTGGGCGACCTTTTTATTAAAATAAAAATAGGAGGCAGATAACCACCTCCTAAATAAATAATACCTAGCCAATAGCTTATTTACCTGCTACCATACTTATTTCCACTTGCACTCCTCTAGGCAAACCCGCTACTTGCACTGTTTCCCTTGCTGGTGCGGTAGCATCGGTAAAGTAACGGCCATACACCTCATTTACCTCAGCAAACTGCTTCATATCCATTAAGAAAATAGTAGTTTTAATAATATTAGTAAAATCCATGCCAGCCTCTGCTAATATGGCTTGTAGATTTTTCATCACCTGTTCAGTCTCTGCTTTTATATCACCTTGCACCAAATTGCCGGTAGCTGCATCTAACGCTATCTGACCTGATATGAACAACATATTGCCATAAGACACCGCCTGATTATACGGACCTATAGGAGCAGGAGCATTCGTAGTATTAATTATCTTTTTTTCCATGTACACAAAAGTAATACCATCCGTACATTTGCACATCATAAAATGAAATACCTTTTACATATAGATACCTCTGGCGAGGTTGGTACAGTTAGCATAAATGCCGACAGTAAAATAATAGCATCGCTAATACACGCAGAAAAACGTGATCATGCGGCTACTATAAACGTAATGATAGAGCAAGTGCTGACAGATGCCGGAATAAAACTAAAAGAACTATCTGGAGTAGTGGTATGCGCCGGGCCAGGATCATATACCGGCCTAAGAATTGGCCTATCTACAGCCAAGGGAATTTGTTATGCGCTAGACATACCCTTATTTATGCATAATAAATTGCTAATTTTAGCATATCAAAACCGCTCGCAATCAGCCGATTCAAATAAAAAAATAGTATCTATATTAAAAGCACGTGAAGGTGAGTACTTTCTAGCTATTACACAGCCAAATGGAGAAGTGATTTTTGAACCTCAGTTAGTGTTAGAAAACAACCTAGATAAGATAATTTCACCTGAAGAACATTATAAAATAGTGGCATCTGAAATGCCGCAGTATTTTTCCCACGTAGAAATACGTAATATGGAAATAATAAACAATACTAACATAGATCAAGACAGCTGGGCAATATATGCATCAGAGTCATTTTTTAGTAACCAAAGTGTAAATTTATCAACAGCCGAACCAGATTATCTTAAACAAGTTTACACTCATAAATAATTGATTACCAATAAAATACAAAATTAAAATAAACAATTCAGCATCATTTTAACTCTGAATTAACACTTTTAATAAATATCATCACCATACATATCTTTCAAATTACGTATGTTTGCAAAATATTCAATAAGTGAATATCTATTCTTTCAAATTAGTAGTAATTATCATCTAACAACAAGTAAATTTTAATTAATGGAAACGACGGTATCAGCAAACACTCTGGTAATTCGCAAAAACGAAGGTTCAAACGAACACATTAAATTAGATTACGTAGCAGTTAAAAATGCTGCTATGACCTTAAGAGCTATCAACCACAAATTACGCCAGCAAATTGTAAAATTGTTGGAAGAAAACAAACGCATGAATGTTACTGATATATATGTAAAATTGCGTTTAGAGCAGTCAGTTGCTTCTCAACACCTTGCTATCCTTCGTCGTGCTAACATCGTTATCACTGAGCGTGATGGTAAATTCATTCACTATGCATTAAACCATGCTCGTATAGCTTCTGTTGCTAAATTCGTAAATGATTTAGTACACGCTGAAGATGCAAACTCTTAATTGATATTATTTCAATATGAATAAAATAAGCACCCATTGGGTGCTTATTTTATTTTAGGACTTTTTATATTATTAAATAACTATTTACTGCCTTTTATTTGCTCCCAAGTATTAAATAATACCTCTTGAGATGGTCTGTCGGCAGGCATTTCTGTTAAAGGTTCGCAGGCTATCATACTTTCAAAACAGTCGGCAGGTAGGGTTTGATAAAGTTGTGTACCCTTAGTTTTCCAAGCTATCATATCGTCGCTTACTTCCTTTATAATCTTTGCAGGATTACCTACCACCAACGATCTGCGTGGAATAACCGTTTTAGCTGCTACAAATGCCAGAGCTCCTATTATACACTCATCGCCTATCACTACCTCATCCATCAATACTGCATTCATGCCTACCAGTACATTCTTACCTACATTGGCACCATGCACAATAGCACCATGACCTATATGTGCCCCCTCTTGTAGTGTTATGGTTACACCAGGAAACATGTGTATAGTACAATTTTCTTGTACGTTGCAGCCATCTTCTATTACTATGCCCCCCCAATCGCCACGAATAGCCGCTCCCGGACCAACATACACATTTTTACCTATTATAACATTGCCTATTACTGCCGCTTGAGGATGTATATAAGAACTTGGATGCACAACCGGCACAAAGCCTTTAAAAGAATATACCATATAATTAATGTAAGTAGAATGATTTTTAGATTAAGGAACCGGATCGTAGCCGCTACTACCCCATGGATGACAACGACCAAAACGCTTTAAGGCCAACCAAAAACCTTTAATAGGACCATGCTTTTTTATAGCCTCTACCCCATAAGCACTACAGCTGGGCGTATAACGGCACTTGGCACCTAAAAAAGGGGAAATAGCCAATTGGTAAAATTTTATGATGCCTATAAAAATATTTGCCAATAGCTTCTTAAACATGCTACAAAGCTACTGAATTATCTTGTGGAGGTAATTGTGCTACTATATGCATCATTTTATCTATAGCAGTAAGCATAGCCTGTTCTACTGAAGCGTAATCAGGCAATTTATTATCAGTAAATATTAAGAAGATATGCAACTGCAGATGCTGAGGCACAACAGCATATAATTTATGCTTATTTAGCCTCCAGGCCTCTACCATCTGCCTGCGTATACGATGCCTGTCTACTGAACGTTTAAATTTCTTTTTAGGCACAGAGAATCCCACCATGGCAGGATAGGATGGTGGTGCAGGTCTTAAAACCGGAAGATATATGATACGTAACGGAAAAACAGAATACGCTTTCCCATTCTGGAAAAGCGTATTAATATGCTGCTCTCTCTTGAGCCGCTCATATACTTTAAAAGTAGTACGAATGGCTAGTAGATTTAATTAGTATTATTTAAGACGGCTTTCGCTAGAAACTGTAAGTTTATGACGGCCTTTTTTGCGGCGAGAAGCCAATACTTTACGTCCGTTAGCCGTTTGCATACGCTTACGGAAACCATGTACCGATTTACGGCGGCGGCGGTGCGGTTGGAATGTACGTTTCATACTCTAAATTATTTAAACACTCTTTTTAAAAGGAGTGCAAAGGTAACTAACAATATGGAATCAACAAAATTTTTCTAATTTCTTATAAAATATTTTTCTATCCGGCTTATAAATAGGGCTTTAAGCTCAAAAATAAAAAACCTTTATCAATAGTTTCCACATTATGTAACGAATGCTTATTTTTACCAAACATCTTTTGGCCCTAGCGGGTCGTGGCAAATTTATATAAATATGATACGTAAACTTACGCTTGCCTTTTTATTGTTTTTCGGACTACAATCTATAGCCCACGCACAGGTTCGTGACAGTATTACCATTTCTATACCACCCTATACCGATACTACTTGTATAGGTAGCCAGTTGGTTTTTTCATCACAAATTACAAGTGATACCTTCACCGGACTCAACTACCGCTGGTATGCTAACGGTGTATTTACGGGTATTACTCTTGACACCTTTACAACTACAGCACTTAACGATGGTGATAGCGTATACTGTTGGTTATATTTTACCAATAGTTTTGGTATAGCAGATAGCAGCCGTTCTAATGCTATAACTATTTATAGAGCTGCTACAGTACCAGCAAGAGTTATTATATCACTTATAGAAGGTAATAACCCGGATTGTGCGGGACATCCGGTAAAATTTAGTGCATATCCGGTAAATGGCGGAACTACCCCTACTTATCAATGGTATATTGATGGTGTTGAAGTTTTAGGAGCTGATAGCAGCACTTTCCGTAGAATATTTAATGATGGCGACAGCATTACTTGTCGTATGGTTTCAAATTCTACTTGTGCACCTGTTGACACAGTTTATTCCGACATTATACCCATTACACACATACGTCTAACGCAAACTATAAGTATAGGCGCTACGCGTACTAGCTTGTGTCAAGGTTTTTCAGATACATTAGTAGCTACAGCACTAGACTATGGCACTGATGCCATACCTACTTACCAATGGTTTAGAGATAGCGTAGCTATACCTGGTGCTATAAATGCCACCTATATTACAGATAGCCTTCGCGATGGCGATAGCGTATATTGTGTTATCAGCACAGCAGATACTTGCGTGCTAAACCCAATTCAAGCTTCCAACACTTTAGTATTTAGTGTATTTCATGTATTTGGTACTTATGCTTATACCGAGCTTATAATGGGCTCTAACCCGGGCTGCGCCGATTCTATGGTTACCTTCAGAGCTGTGTTTGACACATTTGGCACTGCTCCTAATCTTGCTTGGTACGTAAATAATACATTAGTATTATCTGGCACTAGCATTTATCCTGCATTAGATACGCTTAGAACTTTAGATTCAGTATCATTTGTTGTATATGCTACCGATGGTGGCTGCTATACACAAGATACTATTCGTGTTCCGGCTACTGTAATGATCAGAAATCCTATTCCTCTAACTCCAGTAGTATCTCTAGTAGGTACTAGTCTTATAGGTAACCTGACAGGTTCTAATTATGTATGGTATAGAAACACAGTAAATGCATATGCAGGTGCTAGTCCAGTACCTGGAGCTACGGGCGACACTTACCACCCTGGCGAGCCAGGCTACTACTATTGTTATAGAGATAGTGTTGACTGTTTTTCTGGTGTATCTAACATTATATACATTTCTCTATTGGATGTAAATGATGTTCACGCTTATACGGCTAAAATATTCCCTAACCCTACTACCGGTATGCTGAACATAAATATGGGTAGCAATAGCAACAACTTCTCAATAGCAGTTGTAAACGCTTTAGGACAAACAGTACTCAATAAAGAAGTTAAAAACAATAACGAACAAAGCATAGATATTAGTTCTTTACCTTCTGGTGTGTACCAATTGATACTTACAGATGAGAAAGGCTATAAGCAAGCTCATCAAATAATGCTCAACAACTAATAATATTAGTAATAGCTATACAAAAAATGCGACCCGAAAGAGTCGCATTTTTTATTATCAGCATTTTTCCAAATTATATTTATAGCTGATGCTCAGCTAGGGCCGCATTAAGCCACTCGCCATCAAATGATGCATCATATTTTTTATAAAAATTTATAGCCGGTTCATTCCAGTCAAGCACTTGCCATACTATCCCTTTTAACTCTCTTTCTTTAGCCTCTATTATCAAGGCATCCATCAATAGTTTTCCTAGGCCTTTTCCTCTGGCAGCTTCTGTAACTATTATATCTTCTAAGTACATTCTCTGCCCCTTCCAGGTAGAATATCGGATGTAGTAAAGTGCAAAACCTTGAATAAAACCATCTTCTTCTACCACAAATGCCCACCAAACAGGATGACTACCAAAGCCGGAATCTATAAAATGGGCTAAGGTTACAGTAACCTCCTGAGGAGCCTTTTCGTATAGCGCTAATTCCTTTACCAACTCTAGCATACGCTCACAATCGGCAGCCACTGCACGCCTAACAATAGTATTAGCCATAAATGTTAATTATATCAAAACCTGTGCAATACTAAGTATAGCCTAACGTTATTCCAAGCATAGGGCATGCAAAACTTGCGTTAAAGCGCATATAAGCCATACACAGCTTAACACAATTAGTAATACATTTATTATCACAACCACAAAGCATACACATACAACTATGAGTACACTGGGCGAAATACTATGGATAGATGATGAAATAGAATCATTAAAATCTCAAATTATATTCCTAAAAAATAAGGGCTATAATGTTACTCCTCTAAGCAATGGCTATGATGCCCTAGAGTTTTTAAAAGACAATATGGTAGATGTAGTTCTGCTAGACGAGAGCATGCCCGGACTTACTGGTCTTGAGGTATTACCCCGTGTAAAAGAATTATATCCGCTACTACCTGTGGTAATGATTACTAAAAACGAGGCTGAGAACATTATGGAAGATGCCTTGGGTTCGCAAATAACAGACTACCTTATAAAACCGGTTAACCCAAATCAGGTACTATTGTCGCTAAAAAAGATAATGGACGGCAAACGACTTGTGTCTGAAAAAACCACCATAGCCTATCAGCAAGACTTTCGCAATTTGTTTATGGCACTAAGTTCTAACCCTAACCATGAAGAATGGAAAGACTTGTATAAAAAACTAGTGTTTTGGGAATTAGAAATGGGAAAGAGCGACAGTAATGAAATGATGGAAGTTCTACAGACGCAAAAGTCGGAAGCCAACACAGAGTTTTTCAAGTATATATCAAAAAATTACGCTAACTGGATAAAAAATCCGGGTAATGATGCACCGCTATTTTCTCACAAATTATTTGAGAAAAAAGTGGCACCATATATTACTGCCGGCAAATCTACCTTCCTAATTGTAGTAGATAACCTTCGTTTCGACCACTGGAGAGCCATGCAACCCATACTAGCCGAAAGCTATAGAGTAGTAGATGAAGATATGTACTATAGTATTTTACCCACGGCAACACAATATTGTAGGAATGCAATTTTTGCGGGTATGATGCCAATAGATATTGAAAAATATTTCCCTTTAGAATGGAAAAATGATGACGAAGATGGTGGAAAGAACTTAAATGAGGAGAAATTTTTGCATAATCAGCTAAAGCACTTAAAGCTAGACAAACTGAAATGGCAGTATGTAAAAATTACTAATAATGATGATGCACGCTCGTTAGAAGATAATATCCATAATTATCTAAATAACGACTTAACCATTGTTGTGTACAACTTTGTAGATATGCTTTCGCATGCCCGAACCGAAATGGAAGTGCTGAAAGAATTGGCCGGCGATGAAATATCCTACAGATCGCTAGTACAAAGCTGGTTTGAGCATTCACCACTACACAGAGCATTAAAACGAATATCTGATAAAGAGATACAACTGTTTATAACCACAGACCATGGTAGTGTAAAAGTAAAAACACCAAGCAAATGTGTAGGCGACAGACAAACAACCACCAACCTACGCTACAAACACGGGCGTAACCTACAATACGAAAATAAAGATGTGCTAGCCTTTAGAGACCCTAAACTAGCGGGCTTACCTACGCCTAATGTTAGTTCAACATTTGTATTTGCTAAGGAAGATGTGTTTTTATGCTACCCCAACAACTACAATTATTATGTAAACTATTATAAGAATACCTTTCAGCATGGGGGTATATCTCTAGAGGAGATGATAGTACCTATTATAAGACTAGAACATAAATAATGGAATAAGCAAGAGCTATCTATTGACAACAAGACAGTTTTTATTATCTTGCACCACTTTATGATTTATTCCTTTATGAATAGGCATTATATGAAGCTTATTCAGTATAGAATAAATTATATACCAAAAAAGATAAGGAATTTTTCATGAATACTTTTTGGTTATCCTAAAAAGTATAAATTTGCAACAAAATTAAATACAGTAATTATGTCTGAAATTGCAAGCCGCGTTAAAAAAATCATCGTTGACAAACTAGGTGTTGATGAGTCTGAAGTAACTACTGAAGCTAGCTTTACTAATGATTTAGGAGCTGATTCTCTAGATCAAGTTGAGTTAATCATGGAGTTTGAAAAAGAATTCAACATCTCTATTCCCGATGAGCAAGCAGAAACCATCACTAGCGTTGGTCAAGCTGTTTCATATCTAGAAGAGCACGTAAAGTAATTTTACCCAATTCAAGCAAAGTAACTGAATAACGTCAGATGAATTTTCCGTATAAACGAGTAGTAGTTACGGGCCTCGGCGCCCTTACCCCATTAGGCAACAACATATCAGCTTACTGGGATGGGCTTGTTAATGGTGTGTCGGGCGCCGATTTTATAAAGCAGTTTGACGTTACTAAGTTCAAAACAAAATTTGCTTGCGAGCTTAAAAACTTTAATCCTGAAGACCACTTCGAGAGAAAAGAAGCGCGCAAATTGGATCGCTTTTCGCAGATAGCTCTTGTAGCTGCTGATGAAGCTATTCAGCACTCTAAAATTTTAGATGCTGACATCAATAAAGATCGCATTGGTGTTATTTGGGGATCAGGTATAGGTGGTATGATAACCTTCATTGAAGAAATGAAAAACTTCAATCAGGGTGATGGTACGCCTAGATTTAATCCATTCTTCATACCAAAGCTAATCTTAGATATTGCACCGGGACATATTTCTATGAAATATGGTTTCCGTGGACCTAACTTCGCCACAGTTAGTGCTTGTGCTTCTTCTACCAATGCTATTATAGATGCGCTTAACTACATACGTATGGGTAAGGCAGATGCTATAGTATGCGGAGGATCGGAAGCTGTAGTAACTGAAGCAGGTATAGGTGGGTTTAACGCAATGAAAGCATTATCTGAACGTAATGATGATCCTGCTACTGCTAGTCGTCCATTCGATTTGAATCGTGATGGATTTGTATTGGGTGAAGGTGCAGGTGCATTAGTGCTTGAAGAATATGAACATGCTAAAAAGCGTGGAGCCAACATACTTATTGAAGTAGGCGGAGGTGGCGTTAGTGCAGATGCTTATCACCTAACAGCGCCGCACCCGGAAGGTCTAGGTGCTTACAACGTTATGAAAAATGCGCTGGAAGATGCCGGCCTTAAACCAGAGGACATTGATTACATCAATGTTCATGGTACATCTACCCCATTAGGCGATATAAGCGAGGTTACTGCAATACAAAGAGTATTTGGCGAACATGCTTATAACGTAAACATCAGTTCTACCAAATCTATGACTGGACACTTATTAGGTGCTGCCGGTGCCATAGAAGCTATTGCTAGTATCTTAGCTACTATTAACGATACTATACCTCCTACTATTAATCACTTTACAGACGATCCTTCTTTTGACCCTAAGTTAAACTTTACTTTTGGTAAGGCTCAAAAGCGTACTGTAAAAGCTGCATTAAGCAATACTTTTGGTTTCGGAGGTCATAATGCTTCTGTTATCTTCAAAAAATACAGCGAATAATCTTGCGTAAGCTTAGGCGACTCCTTAATATCTTAACCACTACAGATAAGGAACTACTCCTACAGCTAGAGCATATCTTGGATTTTACACCCAAGCGTTTATCTTTTTACCAACTGGCGTTGATGCATAGGTCGCGCCCTGAAGATGTTACTGACAATAATGAACGTCTGGAATTTCTAGGCGATGCAATATTGGGTGCTATTATTGCTGAATACCTTTTCAAAAAATACCCCTACCAGCCTGAAGGTTACCTTACCGAGCTGCGCTCTAAAATAGTAAGGAGAGAGACCATGAACAATGTTGCCTTGCGCATGGGCTTGAACAAAATGGTACAATACAATCAGCACGATAAAGGACTTAGCCGAAGCCATATATTTGGCAATGCCCTAGAAGCCTTAATTGGCGCTGTATACCTAGACCAGGGCTTTACTAATACTCGTAAGTTCATTCTCAATCAGATAGTGCGCCCTTATGTAGACCTTGAAATGATGGAGAGCACAGATACCAACTATAAAAATCAATTGCTTAGTTGGGCTCAAAAAAACAATCATGTGCTAACATTTGAGACACTTGGAGAGCGTACAGAAAACACACGCAAACTATTTACTGTAGGTGTTTCGCTTAATGGTGAAATTATATCGGAAGGAACAGGATATAATAAAAAAGATGCCGGACAAGTAGCTGCACAAAAAGCACTGGAAATTGTAAGGAATACCGATAAGGAATAATCTCGTCATCTCTACTTAATACCTAAGTAATCATATATCTTTTACATTTGCATCTCTAGTAGATGTTATGATACTTATTGACGCACTTTATATAAACAAGGGTGGCGGCGCAGTGTTGCTGCAATACCTAATTGAGTCTATTCTAAAAACTGAATGGAAAGACCGTTTTTTCTTTTTATTAGATCCAAGATTTAGTAAACCAGATAGTCTAGTTAATAACTTTATAGTTATACCCAACAGCCTCAAAGAGCGTATAAAATTCTATAAAGAAAAGGGGAATCAATTCGAAACTGTATTTTGCTTTGCAAACACCCCTCCTACTACCCGATTAAACGCTAAGGTGTACACCTATATGCATAACCAAAAGCTGCTAGAAGCCCCAAAAAAATGGCACCAACGCAGCTTCTGGAAACTATATCTTAAATATCTGGTAATAAAAAAATACAATAAGAATACTGACTACTATATAGTGCAAACCAAGCATATGGTAGATGAGATGAACATTGTAGGGCTTAAAGATGCTGCGCACTGCTTAACTATTCCTTTTTATGATGCCTCTAAGTACAAAACGGCAACACTACCATTTGAGGATAGAAAACCAAATACATTTGCGTTTGTAAGCACCCCTTCTCCCCAAAAGAATTACCCAACACTTTTAGATGCATGGGAATACTTAAAGGAACAAGGCCACACACCTGAGCTGCATATAACTATAGACAATACGGCACCTGCATTGCTAGAAAGGGTAAGTGACATGCAGCAAAAAGGCATTAACATTCATAACTACTCTTACGTAGACCCCAAGACTTTCTACAGTCAATTTAGATATTTAATATGCCCATCTATAATGGAAAGTTTCGGTCTACCGCTAATAGAAGCAGTAGACAGCGGCATGAAGGTATTAGCGTCAGATTTACCCTACGTATACGACGTTATAAAGCCCAGTCACACCTTCAATCCGTATGACAAGGTAGATATGGCCAATAGTGTAATAAAGGCAATGAGAGAGGAACTACCTATGCCTAGCATAGTAACCCACGATGATATAGAAAAACTAATACAACTGCTGGTTACTAATAAAGTATAACCAACATTACCAAAACAAGAAAAACCTTTACTATGCAGTAAAGGTTTTTCTATGTTAAGTCAGTAAATTAAATCTTCCACTCATCGATGTTAGAAGAATCTTTCACATCCATTGATGGCGATTCTTCATGTCCTTCTTCGTTTTCATGGTCATGGTTAAACGCATCAAAATCAAAGTCAGGCATCAAATCAGTTTTCACATAGTTAATAGTGTCTGTAAGCGCCGCTAAAAACTTGTTGAAATCCTCTTTGTACAAGAACATTTTGTGTCTATCATAACCATTATCGTCAAAGCGTTTTTTGCTTTCAGTGATAGTTATGAAATAGTCTTGACCACGAGTGGAACGCACATCGAAGAAATACGTTCTTCTTTTACCAGCTTTAATACGTTTGCTATACAAACTCTCATTTCTGCTATCTCCGCGATTGTCAGAGAAATTTTTGTTATCGTACGCCACAAATCAATTTTTATGTAGTGAGTAAATGTCTACAAATTTACCAAAAGTAGAGAAGTATCCAAATATTTTTGCTATAAGAATTCCTCCTTAAACATTGAATTTCAGTAGTTTTACGTAGTAAAAATTGCGCATTTTAAATTTTTGATTAATAAAATGTACTGAATTTCAATATATTGCTAAAATATGATTTTCAGTTAACTAGCAAAACGAATATTAAAAATCTCACCTACGAAAAAGGGCTGTTTACCACAAATATTCGGTAAGCAGCCCTTTTCTATTGAAAATGATTAGTTAATTACTATTTATTCATCTCTTTTGCCCAACCATCTTTAAGCGTAACAGTACGATTAAAAACTATTTTTTGTGGTGTGCTAGATGTGTCTACGCAGAAGTATCCTTTTCTTAAAAACTGAAATTGTTGGCCTATTTGTGCATTTGCCAATGCAGGTTCCATATATACCGATGGCAGTATATGTAGTGCATCAGGATTGATGTATTCTTTAAAATCCCCATCTTCGTTAGACGGATCAGCCACACGGAATAAACGGTCATATAACCTTACTTCGGCAGATATAGCATGTTTAGCACTTACCCAATGTATAGTACCTTTTACGTTTATGCCACTAGTATCGTTACCACTCTTGCTTTCCGGTATATAGGTACATTGTATTTCTGTTATTTTACCTGTAGCATCTTTAGTAAAGCCTTCGCACTTAACTATGTAGGCTCCTTTCAAGCGCACCATATTACCCACTGCTAATCGGAAAAACTTCTTAGGAGGTTGCTCCATAAAGTCTTCCTGCTCTATCCACAATTCACCACAGAAAGGCACTTTACGAGTTCCATTTTCAGCCTCAGGGTTATTTTCTATATCTAAAATTTCTTCTTTACCAGCTTCATAGTTGGTTATTACCAGCTTAACAGGGTCTAATACAGCCATAACCCTATCAGAAGTTTTGTTCAATTGCTCACGCACACAAAACTCTAGTAAACTAAGGTCTATCATATTCTCTCTTTTTGCAACACCTATAGTATCACAAAAATTACGAATAGCCTCTGCCGGATAACCACGACGACGCATACCACTCAATGTAGGCATACGAGGGTCGTCCCAACCCGATACATAATTCTCATTCACAAGCTTCAATAGCTTGCGCTTGCTCATCACTGTATAGTTAAGATTCAAGCGGGCGAACTCGTATTGGCGCGACTGGAAAATTCCCAATTGCTCAATAAACCAATTATATAATGGGCGATGGTGTATAAACTCTAATGTGCAGATAGAATGTGTTATTTGCTCTATACTATCACTTTGTCCGTGCGCAAAATCATACAGAGGATAAACACACCACTTATCGCCGGTACGGTGGTGATGTGCATGCTTGATACGATATATAGCAGGGTCGCGTAACAGTAGATTAGGGTGAGCCATATCTATTTTAGCACGCAGCACTTTTGCGCCATCCGGATATTTACCATCGCGCATATCTCTAAACAGTTGTAAATTCTCTTCAACTGTTCTGTCTCTGTAAGGACTGTTTTTACCAGGCTCTACGGTAGAGCCTTTCATAGCTGCTATTTCCTCAGGAGTACTATCATCTACATAAGCTAAGCCTTTTTGTATAAGAGCTTCAGCAAATTCATATATTTTTTCAAAATAATCTGATGCATACAATTCATTATCCCACTTAAAACCTAACCACTGTATATCTTGTTTTATGCTCTCTACATATTCTGTTTCCTCTGTAGTAGGATTGGTATCATCAAAACGCAAATTGCACTTGCCATTATACTTTTTAGCAAGTCCAAAATTTAAACAGATAGATTTAGCATGACCAATATGCAAATAACCGTTGGGCTCCGGAGGGAAACGGGTGTGCACCCTTCCTCCATGAGTTCCGGCTTCTAAATCAGCCTCTATAATCTCCTCAATAAAGTTTAATGTTTTTTCTTCCGACATATTTATGCTGTATTTAGCAGGATGGCAAAGGTAGCTATTTTGTGCGCATCTTAGCTGTTGCAGCAGGCCTACAAAGTAAAATTGGCTCTTAAAACGAATATAAAATTAAGTACAACCAAAGATTAAAGGTTTGAGGTTAAACCCGATAAGCGTATTTTTGCAACGTTCCGAAACATTTTATTACTTTTTAATATTTAAAACTACCCTCGATGAAGAGATTTTTACTTTGTTGCATTGCTATTTGCTGGGGTTCAGTTAGCATTGGAGCCCAAGATAACTATATCAACAGGGTAGTTAAATACATACAAGATTATTATAAATACGCTATAGAAGAACAGCAAAGAGCCGGTGTACCTGCTGCCATAACATTGGCTCAGGGCATACACGAAACTGATGCAGGCACAAGCGAATTAATGACACAAGCCAACAACCACTTTGGCATAAAATGTAAGAGCGACTGGGCGGGTGATAAATTTCTGCACGACGACGATGCCAAAAATGAATGTTTTAAAAAATATAAAGATGCTCTTGAATCTTATAAAGATCACTCAGACCATCTAAAACGCAACCCTAGATATAAGCCTTTATTTTCACTAGGCATAACAGACTACAGTGGCTGGGCATTTGGACTAAAAAAATGTGGCTATGCTACCAACCCTGCCTATGCACAAATAATTATTAAACTTATTGAAGATTTCGACCTACAAGACTACACATTTGCGGCTATGGAGGGTAAATCTCCGGATAGTGCTTTCGCATTAAACTTAGATACAGTATCTGCTAGAAGAGCAGTTCCGAAAGCACAGCCAACGAATACTATGGTGCGCAATGCATCAAATACAGACACCGTAAAACCTAGCAGCCCACTTATAGACGCACCTAGCACTAGACTGCTAGCAGGCGGTAAAGTAGCACAAGCAGCATTAAAAGAGGATAGGTCTTCTATACCTGACACTTCTGCAAAACCCATAGTACCAACCAAAACCACACTACCGGATACTACAAAAACGGCACCTGTAGCTACTATCACTCTGGCCAATGCTAGCCCACAGCAAATAGCTGCTGCTACTAAAGCAACTGATACTGTAAAAAAAGTAGTTGTAGAAGAGCCTAAAAATGTAGAGCCAATAGCTGTTGAAAAAACAAGTAAAAGCAATATTGTAGTAAAAGAAGATATTAGCTCACCTACACCGGCACTACCAACACCTAAACCTATAGACACTCCTAAAACAGTAGTTGCAGCTACAAAAGATATAAAGTATGATAGCGGCAAAGTGATAGAAGTAAATGGACTTAAAGCCATATATGCTTACAAGGGCGAAATGCTATTACAGTATGCAGTTAAGTATAATGTGCACTATGCGCATTTACTTGACATTAACGACTTACCTGACGCACCACTGGCAGAAAATACATTGCTATACCTAGAGCGTAAACGTGCTACAGGCACACACGCACGCCATACTGTAACAGATGGAGAAACCATGTACTCCATAGCACAAAGCGAGGCCATACAGCTAAGAAGACTACAACAACTGAACATGATGGACGTAGGTGAAGAACCCACTGTGGGCAGTATATTAGAACTGCAAAACGCAGCCAGTCATAAACCTGCTATACGTGCAGCTCAGCCTGCTACTATAGCACCTGCAGAGGGCGTAGCTGTTAAAAACAGAACCACACCTAGCACCGATTATGTAAAGATTACACACAAACCTAAAGAGGCTATTGATAGCACTAAAATAAAAATTGAAATTAAGAGCGATAGTAGAACAGACACTACTATAGCACCTATAAAAAGAGAGCCTATAGTAGACGAAGTAAATAACACAGCTATTAAAACTGCTACTACTAATACGGTAGCACCTACACCTAACAATAATACTACCCCTACAACTGTAGTTGATAATGCTACTCCTAAAAAAGATACAGTAACTACACTAGCTGTAAAACCGCAAGAAGTAGTAGACACAGTAGCACAAGAAGAAAAAGACGAATTAGCTGCATTAAAAGCAGAATTAGATAAAGTGGTATACCCGGATAATAGCAAAATAACCAGTGGCACTACCACAGTAAATCCTGAAACTACCAAGCTGCTAGCCGGTGGCAGTAAAGATGCTAATAAGAAAAACAACAAAAAACCAGAGGCTGAACATAATACTGCAAAAAGTGGCACCAAAACCCATGTAGTAAAAAAGGGAGATACCGTGTACTGGATAGCTAAAAAATATGGTGTAACTGCCAGACAAATACTGAAGTGGAACGACATAGATGCAGATGACCTACGCCCGGGACAAAAGCTTAAAATACTAAACTAACCAAACAGTAACTATAACACATAAAACAATAAACAGTGGAAATACAAATACACGATAAAAACTTCGTACCCTTTATTGCAAAAGATATTATAGCCCAAAGGGTAAGCGAACTAGCTGCACAAATCAATGCAGACTATGCCGGAAAGCGTCCACTGGTTATTGGTATTCTTAATGGCTCTTTTATGTTTGCGGCTGATCTTTTCAGACAGTTAACCATTGAAGCAGAAATATCTTTCATTAAGTTAGCATCTTACAAAGGCACTACATCTACAGGCAAAGTATTAACCGCTATAGGCCTTGACGAAAACCTAAGTAACAGACACATAATACTGGTAGAAGACATTATAGATACAGGCAAAACACTCTATACGTTTATGCCTGAAATAACTTCAAGGCAGCCTGCATCTGTTAAGATAGCTACGCTTCTTCTGAAGCCCGAAGCACTACAACACGACATTAAGGCTGACTACTGCGCATTTGAAATTAAAAACCAATTTGTGCTTGGTTATGGCCTAGACTACGATGGCTTAGGAAGAAACCTACCTGAACTGTACATTTTAAAAGACTAACCTTACCCCATTTAATATATTTGCTGATGCGTGTTTTATTAGTATTCTTGTTTTCATTGCTAATACAACACGCATCTTTAGCAAATACCTCTTCCTGGCAATGGGCTAAGAATACAGGGTGTAGCACACCCGGAGGGGGCAGTGAAGGATGGCTCATTAAAACAAACCGAACAACTGGGAATACAGTAGTAGCCGGATATTACTGGGGCGATAGCCTGTGCTGGGGGAATAACACTTTTTACAACCCTTACAACCCATATAACAATCTACAAACCATAATAGGTAGCTATGATAGCCTTGGCAACTTGCTATGGACTAAAGCCAGCAAAAATGGGCAATCCAGGCCTATTGCTATGAGTCTTGACAATGAGGGGAACATACTATTATTTGGCTATTATACTACCCCTACTGTAGAGATAGACAATGTATTGCTAGCGAACTCGGGCTTTAACACTACGGATAGCCTAAACAATAAATGCTACTACGTTGTAAAGCTTCAGGCTGATGGCAAAATACTGTGGGCACTCAGTGGGCTTAATAATTTTTACCCCGATGGAGACCACCTGCATCCCGGAGGTATATGTATAGACAATGCTAATAATATTTATGTAGCATCCACATTCCGTTCGGCTACATTTATTACTGCAACCGACACACTAAAGAATAGCAATACAGCAGCCAATACAAATGACATTTTCCTACTAAAAATCAGCCCTAATGGCAGCATCATAAAATCTTATAGCTTTGGCGCTGAGAGCAACGAATACGTAACAGACCTAGCCTTTGGTGTTGGTAATCAACTTTACCTTACAGGCTACTTTAAAGCGCCACAAACCACATTTGGCAGAAACAATCTATTTACCGATAATCAAAGCTTATTTCTTGTAAGCTTAGACACCTCTGCACAAGTAGTATGGGCCCAAACTGCAAAAGGCAAAAACTTAGGAACAACTCTTTGTACCGACCGAAAAGACATGACACTACTAGGCGGTGGATTCTACAACTATATAGAGCTAAATAATGAAAGATATAATAGCAGCGTGGGTGGTAGTTTTATATACGGATTCAATGCTGGTGGTGCAGCACAATTAATTAAAATAGTTACTCCTACAGGCAATACCTCAGCTTGTTGCCAACTATACAATATTGCAGCCGACACTTGCAACCACATTTGGTTTACTGGCCTACTCGACAGAATAAGAGGCATACAACTTTCAGATAGTGTGGTATTATATGCACCTACTACTAATACTAGCCCTATGTATATAGCTGGCATTAACTTAGACAATAGCATATATCAGGCAACAGCACTTACAGCAGGTGGAGGCAACAATACCGGCTTAGGCAATATTGGTCTAAGCATTATAGGCAACGGAGATATAATGGTTGGCGGAGATTTTCAGACAGTAGATAGTATGATGCTAGGTACACAACCCTTGTACATGAGTAATAATGCTGACGGCAGTATGTTTACGGCCCGCTACCATACCGGTACAGATTGTTCAATACCTACAACACCCAATTATACTAATGAAGTGAAGATATTTCCCATACCTGCCAATGCCGAACTATCTATAACATTTGATGGCATTATTACTAGCAATGCGGCGCTTTCTATATTCGATTTAGCAGGCCGACGCTATCTGTATGCACCCATCACCAACAACAACTTTACAATCAATACCACCTATCTGGCATCGGGTATTTATCAGCTACATATGCGACTGAATGACCGCAAAACAGTTATTAAGACCATAAGCATACTGCACTAAAAAAAGAGCAGACCATTAAGCCTGCTCTTAGTATAACATTCACTATAAATAATCTTTTTAGTGTGCTTCCAGCCAGTTAAATCCGCTGCCTGCTTCTGCTTTTACAGGCACATCAAAAGGCAATAACATAGCCTTTTCCATATACTCTACTATTAATGGTTTTACTTGCTCCAACTCTTGTTTAGGCACATCAAACACCAACTCATCATGCACCTGCAAAATCATTTTAGTGGCAAATCCATTTTCTTTTAGTGCTTTATGTACGGCTATCATGGCTAGTTTTATCATATCGGCAGCTGTACCTTGTATAGGCATGTTTATTGCATTTCGTTCAGCAAAACCACGCACTGTAAAGTTAGAGGAATGAATATCTCTCAACCAACGTTTACGATGCTTTAAAGTTTGCACATAGCCATTCTCTTTGGCAAAGTTTATAGAAGTATCCATATACTTTTTAATAGACGGATACTGTATAAAATAGTTGTCTATGATTGTCTTAGCCTCAGTACGGCTTATACCTAAGTTTTCAGCCAATCCAAATGCCGACTGTCCGTAAATGATTCCAAAGTTTACTGCTTTTGCATTGCGTCTTTGTGCCGAAGTCACTTCCGCTTCCGCAACACCATATACCTTTGCTGCAGTAGCTGTGTGTATATCTTTATGCTCTCTAAACGCCTGAGCCATATGCTCATCTTCGCTTATAGCAGCCACTATCCTCAATTCAATTTGCGAATAATCAGCAGAAAGCAATACATGATCAGTATCTCTAGCTATAAAAGCTTTTCTTATTTCTCTACCTCTATCTGTGCGTATAGGTATGTTTTGTAGGTTAGGGTTATTACTACTTAGCCTACCCGTTACAGCCACCGCTTGATTATAGCTAGTATGTAGCCTACCTGTTCTCGGATTTATTAGCCCGGGTAGTGCATCTACATAAGTACTTTTCAGTTTAGTCAGTTCTCTGTAGGCCAGTATATCTTCAACTATCTGGTGTTTATTACGCAGCTTTTGCAACACTTCTTCACCGGTAGCATACTGTCCGGTTTTAGTTTTCTTTTGGCCACTATCTATCTTCATTACATCAAACAGCACTTCACCCAACTGCTTAGGCGAACCAATATTAAACTGTAATCCGGCATGCTTGTAAATATTTTGCTCGCTCTGCTGAATGTCTTGCTGTAGTCCTGCTGAGTAAGATTCTAAGAAGCCTACATCTAATCCTACCCCCTCATACTCCATATCTATCAATACCGGAATAAGTGGATTTTCCACTTCCTTAAATACCTCATCCACACCTTGTTGTACCAATAGTGGGTCAAAAGATTTTTTCAGTTGAAACGTAATATCTGCATCTTCCGCAGCGTACTCTTTTACTTGTGCTACAGGTACATCTCTCATAGACAATTGTCCCTTACCCTTCTTACCTATTAACGTTTCTATAGACACTGGTTCATAGCCCAGATATTTGGCACTCAACATATCCATATTACGCTTACCATCAGGGTCTATTACATAGTGCGCCAACATAGTATCGTAAATCTGTCCATTAAGCGTGCAATCATACCACTTCAACAGCAGCATATCATACTTAATATTCTGACCTATCCATAATACATCTGTTCTATCAAACACAGGTTTAAACTGGGCTAGAATAGCTTTTACACCCTCCTTATTAGCAGGTACCGGCACATAGTAGCCTTTGCCTTTCTCCCAACTAAAACTCATACCTACCATTTCTGCCTTATTGGCGTCTATATCGGTAGTTTCGGTATCAAAAGCTATTTCAGTTTGGTGTTGCAAATGAGATACCAATTGTGCAATGGCATCCTGAGTATCTACTAAGAAATACTCATGCTCAGTATTAGCAATAGTATTCAGTTGTACATAGCTAGCCTCTTCATCCGCCTCTACTGTTGTCACCTCTTCACCCACTTCTTTTTTAGTACTAGTTACCGTTTTTTGATGCACTACATTACCAAACAAATCAGTTGCCTGTGGTTGTTCAGGCACTGCTTCGCCCAATAGTCGCTTAGCCAGCGTTTTAAACTCCAATTCACCAAATACTTCTGTAAGCGCCGGCTTATCCCATTCTTTCACTCTAAAATTTTCTTCATGAAATTCTATAGGAACATTAGTAATAATGGTGGCTAATTTTTTAGACATAATAGCCAAGTCTTTACCATTACGAACTTTTTCGCCCAATGCACCTTTCAGGCTATCTGCATTTGCCAGTATGTTTTCAAGTGTATCATACTCTGCCAATAGTTTAGCGGCTGTCTTTTCGCCCACCCCTGGTATACCGGGAATATTATCTACCTGATCGCCCATTAAGCCTAGCATATCTATTACTTGACTTACCGTTTTTATTCCCCATTTTGCACACACTTCTGCTTCACCTAATATTTCAGGTCCATTTCCTTGAGCAGCAGGTTTGTACATAAATACACCCGGTCTTACTATTTGCCCATAGTCCTTATCCGGTGTCACCATATATACTGTATACCCTATTTCAGCGGCTTCTATGGCTAGGGTACCAATAATATCATCAGCTTCATAACCATCTAGCTCTAATACAGGCAGATTAAAGCCTCTGATGATGCGTTTAATATCAGGCACAGCAGCTAGTAAATCTTCCGGAGTTTCTTGTCTATTAGCTTTGTATGCCTCAAAATCAGTATGGCGCTCGGTAGGTGCCGATGTATCAAACACTACTGCTAAGTGTGTGGGTTTTTCTTTATTTATAAGCTCTAGTAAGGTATTGGTAAATCCAAACTGAGCATTCGTATTTTTTCCTTTAGTAGTAACTCTAGGATTACGTATAAGTGCGTAGTAAGCTCTGAATATAAGAGCAAAGGCATCTAGTAAAAATAACTTCTTTTCAGGCATAAGGCTAAGGTAAGGTTATTTTACACTTCGGGCAAAAGCAAGAGCGCCAACGGACTACCATTGGCGCTCTTAGCATTTAATTGTGGATATCTTATTACAGAATGTTTAGTATCTGTTCTTTGGCTTTTTCCAGTTCATCTTTCATGTTTATTACTATCTGCTGTATTTCCGCATGATTAGCTTTAGAGCCTAGTGTATTTATTTCTCTACCTATTTCTTGTACTATAAAGTTCAACTTACGACCCACAGCTACATCTTTATTATCTACCGTTTCATGAAAATAGGTACAGTGTTGTTTTAGGCGAGTTTTTTCTTCAGAAAAATCCATACGCTCTAGATAGTATATCATTTCCTGTTCTAGCCTGTTTTCGTCTATTTTCTGCTTACCTACCATGTCTTCTAGCCATTGCTCTAAACGAGCCCTTACACGCTCGGTACGTTCAGCTTCCAATGGTATAACTTTAGCCAGAAGGTTTTCTATATTATTTATTCTGCCGTGAATGTCTTTATACAGTACCTCACCCTCTATTCGGCGGTGCTCCATCAGATTGTTTGCAGCTTTTTGCACTACTTCTTTCACAGTATGCCATTCATTTTCCGACAAAGCATCTTGCTCAGGTGCCACTACTTCAGGCATACGCATTAAGGTAGATATTATATTATCTTCCGGCATACCTATCTGTGTAGCTATTTGCTTCATACCTTGATAATAAAACAAAGCCAAGTCTGTATTTACCACCATAGGCTTAGAGGCTCCTTCCTGCTTTATAGACACCGTAATATCTATAGTACCCCTCATTAATATACCATTCAGCAAACTCCTGATGTCTAGTTCGTACAAGCGCAATATTGGCGGTAGTTTGGTCATTACGTCAAACTGCTTGCCGTTTAGGGCTTTTATTTCTACCACTATCTGTCTGCGGTCTATGGTAGCCTCTGCCCTTCCAAAGCCCGTCATTGAATATAACATGCTGTAAACTTTGGTACAAAGAAAAACAATCTATTACATACACCAACACATTTTAATGCCCATATATTATATTTCATAAAATTATCCAAAAAAGCCCCCCAATAAGTCCAAGCCCTTAATATTTGGCTATATTTGTTACGCACTAATTGTTTATCATGCGCAAATTATATCTTGTTTTATTCTTATTGGTTTCGGTGGCTGTAAGCGCTCAGCAACCTCAACAGCAAACGCAGTCTAAAGCCTACCTTGAAGCTAAAAGGAAGGAAATACAAGATGCTATAAAAGAAACTGAGAGAGAACTTGACGAGATTAAAAAAAATAAGAACGCAACATTAAGCCAATTGCGCACCCTACAATACAAGCTTGCTCAGCGACAAAACTTGATTAACAACATTAACCAAGAAATTGACAACATAGACAATAACATAGCTTCTTCATCAAAAGAGATAGTAACGCTAAAGCAAAAATTGGAAATGGAAAAAATGCGCTATTCCCAATCATTGCGTTATGCATATTCTACTCGCAGTAGCTACGATATGTTAGCATTTGTATTTTCATCTGCCGACTTTAACGATGCAGTAAGGAGAATGAAATACCTGAAAAAATTCAGAGATTTCAGACAACAGCAGGTGGAAGAAATAAAAAACACCCAAAACCAAATAGAGCATAAGATTGGCGACCTAAATAAGCAAAAGGCCGAGAAGGATAATATGCTAGTAATGCAGCAAAACCAAACCAAAGCTCTTTCTGCCGACGTTCAGGAAACTAGTAACGTAGTGCAAAGCTTAAAGGGTAAAGAGAAGGAGCTGATGCGTGAAATAGAGAAAAATCGTCAGGTTGCTGCACGCATTAATAAAGCTATTAACGCCATTATAGAACGCGAGATGGCTGCGGCAGCTAAGCGCGCCGAAGATGAAGCACGCAAACGTAATGGCGGAAAAGTAGATAACGGACATACGGGCGTTAAACCTGGTAATGATGCTAATGTATCTGCACCTACAGGCTCAGGGCGTAGGCAAAAAGGCTCGGGTACCAGTGGTGACGAAAGCCCATTAATGATGACCCCTTCCGACGTTACTTTAGCTAATAACTTTGAAGGCAATAGAGGTAAGTTGTACTGGCCGGTAACACAGGGTACTATATCAGAGCACTTTGGTCGCCACCCACACCCCCTTGAGCCAACAGTAATGGTAGACCAAGCCGGTATTAGTATTCGCACCACTCCTAATGCCACTGTATATTCTGTATTCGAAGGTACCGTTGTAAGCCGTTTCTCTACAGGAGGCAGCGACTTAATTATCATTGTACAACACGGTAACTACTTTACAGTATATAATGGATTAGCTAGCTCTAATGTTACTGCAGGTCAGCATGTAGGCACCAAACAAGCTTTAGGAACAGTGGCCGAAAACGACGAAGGTGTTCCTACTATCAACTTCCAAATATGGAAAGCAACAGGTAGTAAAGGTGCACGCGAAAAGCTAAATCCTGAACTTTGGATTGGCAGAGCCAGATAGAAATACTTACAGATATTTAGAGAATCAATTCACTCATTTATATTTTAAACAATAAGGATAGGTTCTATAGCCTTTACCTTTGCTCTAATTAAAATAACATGGACGTTCAACAATTATATACCAATTGCTTAAGTGAAGCTGCTTATTTTATTAGTAGTGGTAACGAAGCCGCAGTTATAGATCCGCTACGCGATGTAGATAGCTACATTAGTATGGCAAAAGAAAAAGGTGTTACCATCAAATATATTTTCGAAACACACTTCCATGCCGATTTTGTGAGCGGTCACTTAGATTTAGCTAAAAAAACCGGTGCTACTATAATTTACGGCCCCAACACTACTGCTAAATTCAATTTCCATAAAGCAAAAGATGGCGAGGTATTCAATATAGGCGATATAACCATTACTGCATTACATACTCCAGGCCATACCTTAGAAAGTACTTGTTATTTGTTGAAAGACAGTAAGCAACAACCTTATTGCATATTCACAGGAGACACTCTGTTTGTAGGCGATGTGGGTAGACCTGACTTATTTAGCGGCGACTTAACCAAAGAAGAGTTAGCAGGGTTTCTTTACGACTCTCTGAATAATAAAATTAAACCATTACAAGACAATATCATAGTTTACCCTGCTCATGGCCCTGGCTCATCTTGCGGTAAAAATCTTGGCCCTGAAACACATAGCACTATTGGCGCTCAGAAAGCCACTAACTATGCGCTTCAAGACATGAGCAAAGACGACTTTATAAAAGTTGTTACAGAGGGTTTAAATACGCCTCCCGCATACTTTCCTCTAAATGCTAAGATAAATAAAGAGGGTTATGATAGCATAGACGAAGTGTATGAAAAAGCACTTACACCACTAAGCATCAGTAACTTTAAAGATTATGCAGCCGACGGTGCTTGGATATTAGATTCTCGTCATGCAAGCACTTTTACTCAAGGTTTCGTACCAGAGTCTATAAGCATAGGGCTTGAAGGTCGTTTTGCTGAATGGGCAGGTTCTCTTTTACCACTAGAGCAGGAATTCATATTGGTAACAGAAGCAGGTAAAGAACGAGAAACAGTAACAAGATTAGCCCGTGTAGGCATTGATAATATTACCGGATATCTTGATGGTGGCTTCGAAGCTTGGCAGAATGCCGGCGAGCCTATAGATATGATTATAGACATTGAGCCTGACGAGCTGGCAATGGATATACCTCATGACGACAGACTTGAGATAGTTGACGTAAGAAAACCTTCTGAGTTTGATGCTGCGCATATTAAAGGTGCTACTAACGTTCCTTTAGATAAGTTATCAGACTCTTTAAATATAGCCATGATAGACGAAGATAAAAATCTGTATATACACTGTGCGGGTGGCTATCGTTCTGTTATAGCAGCTTCATTAATTAAGCGTCAGGGCATCCATAACTTACGTAATGTAGTTGGGGGCTTCGGAAAAATTAAAGAACTGAAAGAAATAGACATAGTATATCCGGACAAAGTAAAAGCATAACTACAATTACTTGATATTATAAATGAAGAGAGGACGCTTTTGCGCCCTCTCTTCATTTATAGTTGTTTTAGTTTGTCTATTGCACTAATAAGCGTTTCTTCTTTTTTAGCAAAGCAAAACCTGATAAGCTTATCGTCTTTTTTGTTTTTGTAAAAGGCGCTTACCGGTATGGTAGCTACACCATGTTCTATAGTCAACCATCTTGCAAAATCCATATCTGGCATATCGCTAATAGATGAGTAATCAGCGATTTGAAAATAACTACCTTGTGTCGGCTGGTGAATCTTAAATTTCGTACTCTTCAACAAGTCTAGAAACAGTGTTCTTTTAGCAGTCATCATCTTAGTTGTCTCTATAGATTTTCCTGTCACCAGGTGCCTTGCTATAGCATACTGTCCTGGAGTATTTACAGTAAAAGACACAAATTGGTGTATAGCCCTAAATGCTTTTGTAAATGCAGGAGGTGCTATACAATAACCTATCTTCCAACCGGTATTATTAAACACCTTACCAAACGAGTATAGCGCAAAGCTGCGTTCTCTTAATTCTGGAATCTGCAATACAGATATATGCGTGTTACCATCATACACCAATTGCTCATACACTTCATCTGATAGTATTACAATATCAGTATCCCTTACTAGTTCAGCTAGCTGCAACCAATCTTCTTTTGTCCATATTGCCCCGGTTGGGTTATTAGGTGTATTTACAATTATAGCTTTAGTTTTAGGCGTTATAGCATCTTTTACCAATTGCCAGTCTACTGTAAAAAAAGGTGCTTTTAATGGCACAGGAATAGCCTTAGCACCATTCATTTCTATATTAGGTATATAACTATCATATGCCGGCTCAAAAATTATTGCTTCATCACCCGCTTGTAATACTGCTGAAAATGCAGTGTAAATTCCATATGTAGCCCCTGGCGTTATAGTCACCTCTTCAATAGCATCTACAGTTATTCCATATCTGCTAGAAATATCCATTGCTACGGCCTCTTTCAGTGCCGGCAAACCGGGCATGGGCGCATACTGATTCATTCCACTCAAAGCGGCCTCGGCTAGGCTATCTGCCAAATGTTGGTCAATACTAAAATCAGGAAACCCTTGCGATAGATTAATAGCACCATGCTCTGCTGCCAATGCACTCATCACCGTAAATATTGTGGTACCGGTAGCACTATGCTTTTGAGGTAAATTCATCTTATTCAATTTGTACTAAAATACTATTATTTAGCTAAAGCAAAATGCCACCCTATATGAGGATGGCATTTTTATTAATCATCTAACAATAGATTTTATCTAACCAATATTACTTCGCCCGACTGAGTATACTCTTTATTGCCTTTATCTCCACCCACAGAGCTAGCTCCACAGTCGTAAGTAAGCACATAGAAGTAAGTACCCATATCTTGAGGTACACCACCAAAAGTACCATCCCAAGCCATATTGTTGTTAGTGCCTTCAAACACTACTTGTCCCCAACGGTTAAAGATTCTAAATGTATGGAATCTGTGGAAGCCATTAAATATTGGTCTGAATACTGAGTTTGGAGTATTACCACCTCTACCAGCTACAAATGCATTAGGGAAAGATACTGTACAACAAGCGTCAGGATTAAAGTATACACTATCCATAGACACACAACCGTATGCATTTTGAACCCACAGCTTCACATAACCAGCTGCTGTAACATGAACATATGCATCCGGATTAGTGTTATCAGTAAAAAAGGCAGCAGGAGTCCACACATAACTATTAGCAGCACTTATTAAGTGTGCCTTTATGTGTGTACTATCTTCAAGACATGCACCGGCACTCAATACATCTATTACTGAGCTAGGTGCTGCATGTACTCTAATAGTATCATTATAATACTCACTTCTACATCCTTCTTCAGTTAATGCAATTACGTTTACGAATTTAGATCCTGAATCTGTAAACTTAACTCTATATGGTCCGCTACTATTTGAATTAGCCGAAACTATACTACCCCCAGCAAAATCCCACAAATAAGAGAATGCATTAGATGACACCTCTGCTAAGCCAATTAACACCGTATCGTTCTGACATATAGTTTCTGGGAATGTAGCAGTAACTGATGGCTGTGGTACTACTTTTATTTTTATACTATCGGTAGACCAACACATGCCATTGTAGTTATATGCTGTAAGCGTTACATACTGATTGTATAACGAATCGAACCTTACAAACATTGATGATGATAGCGAATTTGTATCCCCAACAAACGATGCACCATTAGGTAACGTCCAAGTATACGATGGTGAAATAAGAGCCGGTCCATCATAGCTTAACAGAATTGAATCAGTCTGACAAGCAAAAGGTTGTGAAGCAGCTATTTGGAATACAGGCACATAAACAGTAGTTACATTTACAGGCGTTCTATCGCTCTCGCAACCATCATATATTTGACTTACATACCAAGTACCTACACCCGGAACATTTGTACTTGGTATAGGCGGAGTACTAATGCCTATGCTACCACTAGCAACAGTATACCAACGAAGTGATGTACCCAAAGCATGTAGAGGAGCCGCAGGAGTAAACTGACAATAGGCTGTATCAAAAGCAATTGGTGCAGATGGTTTAGGTTTTATAGTTACTGATAGTGTTGTAGTGTCACTAATGCAACCTGCTAATGTTTGTATTACTGAATAAGTAGTTACACCAGGTATTGCAGTTGAAGGCGTTGGAGCAACAGTAGACCCAGCTGATGGGCCACCAGGCCAAAACCAAGTAAATGTACCAGCACCCACAGCAGTCAATGGAATAGCAATGTCTTCTTGACAGTATGTTACTGAAGAAGCAAATGGTGGTGGAGGTGTGGTCATTATTATCTGAATAATGAACGTCTTATTGGCGCAAGACCCCATTTCGCTAGTATTAGCTGTAACAGTATAAGAAATACCACTTGAAGGTATTAATGCTGTATTAATAGAATTGTTTAAGCCTACAGTACTAGCCAAGCCGGTAGATGGTGCCCACGTCCAAGTACTCCAAGTAAATTGCTTATCATCTCCATGTATAATATTAACAGGAATTATACCTGAAGCGCTACCACCCGAACATGGAGACAACGACACAAAAGAATCATACAATACGCCATTTACATTAATTTGTGGATCAGGAAAAGCTTCATCAATATTTGACAAACTATCATCATAAGCATATGCATATGATATCACAGCACTATCATTAGCTGGAATAGTGCCTATATTATATACAAGACCTATTGCCACATCTCCTGTGTAAGATGAATTTACTGCATAATAAGATGTACCAATAGAACCAGAAGTTTCGCTATATATACTAGCTAACGTTGCTGATGTAGATAGTGGCCATGATGTATAAATAACAGCCTTGGCTCTACAATCTCTTGTTCCTAACCCCAATGGTGTAGGAGGGTTAGCTTCAACAGATCCGTTTGACGATGTAGCACTAACCATTACTCTATGTCTATAATCATTTTGATACTCTATTCTATTGATTGTAGTAAACGAACCAGATGGCCAAGTTTGATTGTTGTCTGGATCACATGTACGCATGTAGTAAACACCTGTTTTAGGAGTAGCCGTTGGATTTACCATTTTTACTGTAACTACTAGTGCAGAAGATAACGTATCAACTCTGTATTCCTGAGTAACATTTAACCCTCCTGCTGTACCTTGCCAAACACCTTTTGCAATTCCACCAGAGTTTGTATACCCTGTCCAGCTACCAGTCATCCAACCAGCCGTAGCAGGGGTTACCGTAAAACCAGCACAACCTGATTGATAAGCAAAGCCACAAGTACCGTCAACTTGTATAGCCCATCCTTCCCATGGCGAGCCTGGAAGCGTATAATCTCCCATATACGCAGGTGTACCAACTGTCCACCCATCTTTACCATAATCATATACACTGGCCAACGAGTTAGAAATACTCATAGAACATCCAAAAATGGTTCCACCTGGTCGCGGATGATAACCTGCCGGTGCTGTAACTCCGCTACCCAATGAACCATTAGGCATAGCACCTATTTCTAAATATCGACCTTGTAAAAACAAGCTTGTAGAAACTATCTGCGCGAAACTTGTCGTCTTAATTAGAGTTAATGCTAATAGCAAAAATAAACGTGAGTAGATTTTATTCATATGCTAGTTTGTATACAGAATTAGACAGGAACTAATTCTACAAAGTTGGTTAAACTGAATAATTTTGTTAAAACAAATATAAAAGAATATTGCCAAAAATTAACAATAAAATTAATTTTTGGCAATATTTTTCTTGCAAATTATAGCATGATAAAACAGTTAACGTAATAATGTTAAGTTACCTATTTTCTTAAAGGTTTGTCCATCACTAAAGGCAGCTTCTACCTGATAAACATATACACCCTCTGGTTGTGGCACATCATTAAATGTTCCATCCCAACCTCTTCCGGTAGTATTCTGGGTTTCAAATACTTTTTGTCCCCACCTGTTATATACAACCAATGAGAATGTTTTCATCCCTTTATTGAAATAATCTCTTGGATTAAAGAAGTCATTTAATCCATCCTTATTAGGTGTAAATGTATTAATGAAATGAATATCACATCCATCAGTAACTACTACCTCATCTGATGATGAACATCCGCCTACATTTACAGTAACCGCGTAAGTACCTGCTTCTGCTACTGCTATAGTAGGTGTTATGGCTCCAGTATTCCATACCCAAGTAGCACCTGGTGTTGCAGCATTTATATAATCTCCAACAACTGCAGCTGCATCGCCTATACATATAGTAGTATCAGGACCTAAGTTCACCGTTGGATGTTCGTACACATGAAACACTCTATCACCTGACACATCTGGGCACGCTCTGAAGTATGCAGTTGCTGATACAGTATACACACCAGCAGCCGGATATCCATAAACAACTGGATCTTCATTTAGTATACTATCTCCATTTCCAAATCTCCACACTATACCTTCATATCCATCAGAAGTATGTGTAGTGGAGAATGTAACATAAGAACCTTGGCATATTACAGAATCACTAAAGTTGATGTCTACTCCACTAGCAGAATCTACTGTTATAGTAGTATATGCAGTATCATAACAAGGTATAGTATCATTTACTACTAGCATTACATTGTAAGTACCTGCATTAGTAAATGTATGAGCCGGACTTGCTGCAGCACTTGTTGTTCCGTCTCCAAAACTCCATGCATATGTAGCAGCACCTGCTGTTATAATAGAATTATTTACAAAATTTACAGCAGCTGACTGACAAGCTACATTACTAGCAACTGTAAATCTAGCACTATCTGTGTGTGAAACATCTACACTTTGTATACTACTATCTATACATCCATTAGGACTGTAGGCAAACAATTTAACAGTGTATGGTATATGATAGTTGTAAATGTGTGTAGGATTATATGCAGTAGATGAGTATCCATCGCCAAACTGCCATACGAAACTTATACCATTAGTGGTACTGTTAACAAACTTAACTGTATCCTCACTACAACCTAAATTCCTTATAAAATTGAAATTAGCATCCACCGGAGGATAGACTACTACGTTTATAGCAGCTCTATCACTTTCGCAACCTAATACTGTTTGAGAAGCATAATTAGTAAATGTACCCGGAGTAGCGGTGCTAACAACAGGTGCTACACCAGTACCTACTCCACCTGTAGCAGAAGTATACCATCTAATACCAGTTCCTGAAACTACAGTGAACGGATTGAATGGAGCACCAGGGCAATATGCACCCGGATCATTTATAATAGTAGGCGGTACCGGTTTAGGATTAATAGTTACTATTACCGGATATCTTGCACTTTCACAACCAAATCTTGTTTGTGTTACGTAATAGGTATACACACCCGGCACCATACTTGATGGAGTTGGAGCAGTTGTGCTTCCTGTACCTCCACTTGGATAATCGTACCACAATATATTAGAACCGAATGCGGATAATGGCACTGTAGGCAAATATTGACAATAAGTAGGATTAGTGAACACAGGCGAAGTTGGCGTAGCATGAACAACTGCAGTTGTTGATGCTGGTAAAGACGAGCAGCCATTATTATCAGTCACTACCACAGTATAGGTACCTGAATCTGTTGCGGCCGTTATTGGGATAACTGGTTCTCTTGTTGTAGAAAAGAAACCGGCAGGACCATTCCAAGCATATGTTAGTGTTAAGCCCGCAGAGAATGTTTCAGTCAGTGTCAAACTAAGAGTTGAGCCCTGACATATAGGTCCGTTATTAGCAGCAAGAACAGTTGGCGCAGAACCTATAGTAACGGTAATAGGCACACGACCACTTATACATCCCATAATATTCTGAGTAACATAATAGGTATATGTACCCAAAGTTGTTGTACTAACAGTAGGGGGATATGGAGTTCCCACACCACCAGTCGGAGTTGTATACCACATTAAAGTACCTGAAGAATCTACTTGTGAAGCTAAAGTAAACCCAGATATAGGCACATTCAAACATAACAAAGTGTCCCTCACTATTGGGCCTGCAACACTTACTGGGGACACCGTAAGAGTAAAGATTTTCTCAGCACAACTACCCATTCTATTTGAAAAACCTGAAATAGTATACGTAGTAACTCCAGAAAGAGCCGAAACATCTAGTGTATTACTCACACCAGTTGTAGTAGTTAATCCATCTGCCGGGGCCCAAGTCCAGTCACTCCACGTAAATTCTTTATCTGTTCCATTCATGATATCGATATTCACTGTGGAACCTTCGCAAGGATATATGGTATCTATATCAGCACGTAAAACACCATCAACATATAATGTAGGATCAGGGAAGGCATCACCTATACCCAAGTCACCATTATATACATATGCCATAGATAATACAGCACTATCTCCAGCTGCTATATCACCTATTTTATAAACCAAACCTAAAGCTACGTCACCTGTAGTCGAGTTATTCAAACCAAAATATGACGTACCTAAACAGCTAGCAGATTCTGACCACACATTAGCCAAATTACAAGCTGTAGACATAGGCCAAGAGTTAAATATAAATGCTTTGGCTCTACAGTCTCTAGTTCCAACACCTAGTTTCTGAGGAGGTGTACCGGTTGCTGCCGCAGTACCGGTTGCAGTAGCAGATACTAACACAGTGTGTGTAGCATCTTCATTTTGATGTACAATTGTATTAACGGTTGTAAACGATCCTCCAGACCATGTTTGGTTATTATCCGGGTCAAATGCACGCATATAATACACACCCAAAATTGGAGATGCCGATGTATTCACAAACTTAACTGTGAAAATAAGCGCAGAACCCAGTGTATCCACTCTATATTCCTGGGTTAACGCTAATGCTCCACTAGCAAAAGTACCATTCCAAACACCACGCGCTATGCCACCAGAATTGGTGTACGACGACCAACTTCCGGTACCACCTGATGTTATAGTACAAGACGTCTGATATGCATAACTTACTATACCATTATACTGCACTGCCCATCCTTCCCAAGGACTACCTGGGAGTGTATAGTCACCCATATATGCAGGAGTTCCAACTGTCCAACCATCCAAACCAAAATCATATACGTGTGCTAACCTATTAGGTCCGGAACCACTACAAGCAAATATCGATCCACCTGGGTGTGGATGGTACCCAACAGGTGCTGCAACAGAGCTACCTAATGCACCATTGGGCATAGAGCCTATCTCTACATACCGCCCCTGCAAAAACATATTGCCGGAAACCAGTTGAGCTATTGACTGTAGCTGTAGCCCTAATACAGCCATCATGGTAAGTAGAAGTACACGTTTTTTCATATAAAATCAGGCATTGAGTGGTTAATTCAAATATATGTAATTATAATTAGAACTTTTAACATTTTTTTCATAAAAGCTCTATGCTGATGGGGTCTATAGAAAAAAACTATCGAAGCAATGTCACATTACCAGATTTTGTTACAGGTTTTCCGGTATTATCTACTGCTTGAATCTCATATATATATACACCATAAGGTTGAGGAGTGCCATTGTAGGTACCATCCCATCCTTTTGTTATGTCCTTAGTTTCAAATAATGTGTTACCCCAGCGGTTATATATTCTGAAGTAATTCAACGTTGCTGCACCTCTTAAATTTGGTTTAAAATAAGCATTAGCACCACCCGAACCAGGCGTAAATGCATTAGGCATAGCCAAGAACGATATAGAATTTACATTAACAGCTATCGAGTCTTTAGCCTCACAACCATTCTCTGTATATCCAGTTACAAAATAAGTGGTACTCACCTCAGGACTAGCTATTGGGTTAGATGACACAGCAGAACTTAATCCGGTTATTGGGAACCAAGAGAATGTAGCACAATTCGAGGTTGTAGCCAACTCTACTGTTTCGCCAGGATATAGTGTCACTTCATCATCAAGTGTTATTACACCCGCAGGATGAACAACTACATCAAACTTAGTAGTATCCTTACAGCCATACACATTTGCAGCTACTACAGTGTAAGTAGTATTACTTATAGCTTTTAGTGTTGTTGTAGTGGTGGTTACACTATCACTTAAATAATACCATGGATAGAAGTGATAACTTACACCAGGCACACTAGATGAAGGCATTAACACTGCAGAATCGCCTGGACATAAATTATAATCAGGGAATGAAACCATGAAATCTCCAGGTATTACATTCACAATAGCAGAGTCTTTTGCAGTACATCCTGCCGGAGTTGATACTTCAAGTATTAGCTTAGCTGTATCAAGACCAGAGAACACAACAGTTGGTGTATTATTATGGTCTAAATCAGCAGATGGAGTCCAGTTATAAGTATAACCGGTATACCAAGCCGGAGATACAGAAGACATAATTCTTAACGTATCATATTGGCACAAGAATCTATTTCCTCCCACATATACAGTAGGGTTAGGCTGTACATCCAAGTTAAGCGTAGCCGTCATATCAGGGCAGCCTCTGAATGATGCAGTAAGTGTATATACCGCACTAGTATCTGTCGTAATAATAATGTTCTTGTTATCAGGTGTAGGAATACCAGTTGTAGGAATCCAATGATAACTAAATAAGTCGCTACCAAATCCGAATGCAGGTACAGAATTACCTTCACATATCATGGTATCGGTAGGTCTTACAGTTATTGAGTTCGGCAACACCAATAAATTTAAATAGCTGAATGTACGACAAGTAGCTGCACTAGGTGTTATCTGTACTGTATATATGTTTAGTCCAGTTACACCCGGTTGTACCACCGGATTAGGTATTGTTGTAGCACTTATTAATGAAGTAGCCGGTGCTGTCCAAAGATAATTATACTCAGCTGTACCACCGGTACCGGGAACTGTAAAATCATGAGTATAAGTCATACCCAAGCATATAGTATCCACTATAATTTGGGGAGTAGCCGGCGTATCTACTTCAATTTTAAAACTGTCTATTTGTTCTGCACAATTAGCATAATTAGCAGTTTCGTAATAAGTGTAAGTACCATGTGCACCAGGATTTATTGTTGGTGTCTTAATATTTACATCTGATACACCCAGTGCAGGTGTCCAATTGTAAGTATATTCATTACTACCTGTTACACGTGTATTTACTACTGACCCTAAACAAATCACAGTATCAATATTATTTAAAGAGAATGCATCTAATACATGTACTCTTACAGTATCTGTAGTTTTACATCTGTCTAACGCACTAGGATTCACTGATACAGTATACACTATATCTCCACCTACAGTAGGCGTTACTATAGGGTCGGCTATAATGGCATTACTTAAATATGCCGGCGGCGACCAATTGTAGAAATAAGGCACCGTATTAGGGAATGCATACACATGCAATTGCGTAGAGTTATTAACGCATGTTTTTACATAGTTTGAATCTACTGTAATGGTTGGTGGCGGTGGGTCTATTAAACTCACCGGACCTCTTGTTACTGTAGGACACAAACCCACTTTTACATATATATTAGAATATACACCTTGTCCTAATCCATTTACAGTAATAGTACCCGAAGCCGAAGGCAATGTAGGTATAGGCAACTGAGGTGTACCATCCTTCATATAAAATACAGTATCAGGGAAGCCAACCTGTAAACCACTCAATAAGAGCCTACCATCAGTATAGCCACAAGCAGTTGGGTTAGTACCTGTAACCGAAGTGAATGTCGGGTCTAAAACGCTTACCGTTAAAAACTTCTGTATAGGAGGACATCCTGTAGTAGAGCTTACAGTTAGTGTATAAGTAGTAGTTACAGTAGGCGACAATGTAGGATTCATGGCAGTAACATTAGAAACACCTGCCGCAGGAGACCAGCTATAATCTAGTAATGGACTTCCCGTTACAGACGCAGCAAATGAAGAGCCTCTACATATTGTGGTATCATGATTATGTAATACTACATCAAATAATCCTCTTATTAATGTAAGATTATACCTTACAGTATCGCAACCACCGGATACATTCACACCTGTTATTGTATATGTTATTGGTGCAGATATTCCTGTAACATCTATAACATTAGAAACTGCAGTAGTATCTGTTATAAGTAGATTGGGTGCCCAATGCCAATTATAAAATGCACCGCTACCCATAGATACCAACATGGTATCAAAGTTATACTCACATAAATTTACCGTATCACCTGACTCGAACGACAACTCATTAACCAAAAAAGCAGGCTGAGTAGCATCAAGTGCACTATCTATATATGCAGCATTTAAAATGTATGCATAAGTAAGCGTAGTACTATCTCC
>CAYWUY010000005.1:0-19682 GCA_964461535.1 uncultured Flavipsychrobacter sp. | reverse complement strand
ACATTTAGCCCTACAATCTTTAGTTCCTAAACCTAGATAAGCATTTGAAGCAAAAGCACCTGTTCCAACGGCAGATACCAATACTTTATTATCAGGATTAGGAAGCTGATTAGTTATTGTATTTGCAGTTGTGAAGTCCCCAGACCTTGTTTGCTCATTATCTGGATCTAGTGTTCTCATGTAATAAATATCATTCAAAGTAGTAGCTCCTGTATTCCTCATGATAACATTGACCGTAAAATACAATTTATTAGTATCCAATGTTGTCGTTTGCTTAATCGCTAATGGGCCATGAGTGCCATTCCATATACCTCTGCTAATCCCTCCAAAATTAGTATACGCAGTATTTGTACCTGTCAAAAGTCCAGTATAACCTGTAGAACCAAAGGCAGTATAACTAGGGATATATGCATGAGACTCCGTTCCTGTACCTATTTGTACGGCCCATCCTTCTTGTGGTGTGCCCGGCAAATAATAATCACCCCAATAAGGAGGTGTCCCAACAGTCCATCCATCTTTACCATAATCTGCAACGAAACCTAAAAACTGTGAACTAAAAGTTGAAGTACCTGCCCCGGGATCATAAAAACTAGTACCTGCAAAATTAGGGTGATAACCTGCCGGAGCATCTAAAGTACTACCATAGCCACCATTAGGGGCTATGCCTACTTCTACATATTTACCTTTAAGAAACACACAGTCACCTACCATTTGCGCAGTAGCAAATGTGGCATAACAACATAAAGCAACAACTGTAAGAAATACTTTTCTCATGATTTATACATTTGGCTGATAGGATATTATAGCTTAATTGGATTACTTTCAAATCCTTAGCGCAATAGTGTTACATTTCCTTGTTTCTTAACGGGGGTACCCATTGAAGTAGTTGCGCTCACTTCATAGATATATACTCCGTAAGGTTGAGGGGTACCATTATAGGATCCATCCCATCCCTTAGAAATGTCTTTTGTTTCAAATAACAGATTTCCCCACCTGTTAAATACTCTAAAATAGTCTAACGTAGCCTCACCTTTCAACGACACTTTAAAAGTATTGGTGTTACTATTTGCAGATGTTGGTACAAATGCATTTACCATTGCTATTACCGACTCTGTAGTAACATTTATTTGTATAGTATCACTAATGGTGCACCCATTCACAGTTTCAGCAGTAACTATATACTGTGTGCTTATTTCTGGCGATGCTACAGGATCTGATATTAAGTTGCTTGACAAACCTGTAATAGGGAACCATGTAAAGTTTACTGCATTTGTAATTGGCATAATATGGAATGTTTCTCCAGGATATAGTGTGGCAGAATCATCCATAGTTATCACCGCTGCTGGATAAACATTTACATTAAATGATACCGTATCCTTGCAACCCATATTAGTCGTAGCTATCAAGGTATACGTCTGGTTAGCTATAGCACTCAACTGTGGTTTAGCCGCTACGCTATCGCTTAAATAATACCAAGGGAACCAACTATAAGTCAAACTTGTATAACCATCGGTTGATACCGTTGTAGGATTAAGTGTAACCACATCACCAGGACATACGCTCAAGTCTGGCATAGAGGCTAAGAAGTTACCGGGCAATACATTGATAACTATAGAATCTTTGCCTTTACAACCTGCAGGTGTAGAAACCTCTACTATCAACTTTGTAGTATCCAAACCACTGAATACAACAGTCTGTGTATTACTATGATCCAAGTCGGCAGATGGTGTCCAAGCATACGTATAACTACTATACCACTCAGGAGAAACATTTGCTTTTAAATGCACGGTATCGAACTGACACATAAATCTGTTAGTACCAATAAACACACTCGGATTAGGTTGTACATTCAAATTCAATGTAGCATACATATCAGGACATCTGTGGAAGCTAGCTGTCACCGTGTACACTGCCGATGTATCTGTACCAATTTGCACATTTAAGTTTGCCGGAGTAGCTATACCTGTAGTAGGTATCCATTGATAACCAAAGAAAGGACTACCGGTACCTATAACAGTAACAGTATCGCCCAAGCATATTTGCGTATCTACCGGACTAATGGTTACAGTATTAGGTAGTAGATATATGTCTACTATAGATGTAGAGCTACAGTTAGCAGCATGAGGTGCAATAGTAACAGACCATATGTTGCCGGGGCCTAAAGTAGTAGGAGTTAGTGCTACTATAGGAGATGTAGGGTTACTAACACCCGCCAACGGTAACCAAGCATAAGAATATTCATTTATCCCTGTACCAGGTCCGGGAACAGTCATATCTACTGTATCTATCATTCCTAAGCATATAGTGTCTCTATATGTTCTAGGTGTCACCACAGTATCCACCTCAATAGTAAAACTATCTACTTGCGTAGGACAACTTGAATAATCAGCAGATACATAATAAGTGTGGTAACCCGCACTAGTAGGTGTAATTAGTGGTTGTCTTATTGTAGAGTCAGACACTCCATCTGTAGGATTCCAACTGTAGGTATATTGTACATCTCCGGTCAACCTTACTTGCACCGAACGACCTAAACATATAGCAGTATCAACATTATGTAATTGTATAGGTGGTAGTACATGTACAAAAACAGAATCAGTTGTAGCACATTCAGGATGTGCTGGATTTCTGTTTGTAGTTACCACATAAGTATAATCTCCCATAATCCCTGGAGTAACATAAGTAACTGATGCAGCTGGATCTGATAAATATGCTGCCGGAGACCAATTATATAAATAAGTTCCAGTGTCAGCTATGCTAGCGGTTATTAAACCCGCAACGCCTACACAAGTATTAATAGTATCCGGACTAACAGATACTGGTATTGGAGGCGGATATGTTAAGATTACAGGCCCTACCGAGCGAGTAAAACAACTATCTACCTTAAAGAAAATATTGGAATATGTTCCGGGAGCTAAACCTGTAAGCGTAACAGTACCTGCAGTAGATACAAAAACTCGTCTTCCTGGCTGTGGAGCACCATCTATAGTATAATATATGGTATCTATATGACCATACTCTAAACCATTGATAGTCATTTTACCATTATCTAACCCACATCTAGTAGGTTGCTCTACAGTTACAGTTCCTACCGGAGGAGCAGAATCAACATTTACCGTTACAGCAGCATTAACTATAAATGAATCGCAATTTGATGATGCCACACCTCTTACATTATAAGTAGTGGTTATTGAAGGACACACAGACACTGAAGCACCTAACCCTACTGGAGCTCCGGTAGCAGCATCTGTCCATGAATAAGTCCAAGATGCTGGGCCGTTAGGCGTAAAACGGCATCCGAAATTAGATACCGCCCAAGCAGTGGCATTAAAGCCGGGATATACTACCAAGTCTGTTGGATTAACCCCTTGTATACCAAGAATACCATTACCAGAATTCCAATCCGTACATATTGGTCTATTTTCTATAAAAATATCTATAGCATATGTAGATTCATATAACACAATTTGCTGTGTACCAAATAGTCCTGGACAGGTAGAAAGATTGAATAAAGGAATATTACTCCATGAAACCACAAAGGTTCTACAAGGTGCAGTACCATATATATTCCAAGAAATAGTTCCTCCTAAACTAGGATCTATATCGTAATAGGCACCCATTATGGTATTTCTAGTTGAACTACTAGAACCAGCAGGCAACGGAGTGGTAATAGGCCACACATTTGTAGAATCTTTCATAGTAGTGTCGAAACTAATCTGACCATTAGCTCCAATCACACAATACTCGTATTTATTACCCCAAAAACAAAAAGGGAAAGGTATTCTTACAGGGTCACTAAATGAATCATCTACACCCACTAGTACTGGCGTACCACCAGTGTACGGAGTTGGCAAATATGGTATATCCGACAGGGTATAACCCGTTGTAGATTTTAAAGTTGTAGTACCTAAGGCTGAAATAGTAGCACACATGCCATTACATATATTGGTAGCACCAAACGTTGTAATAGAGGTAGTATTACTTGGGGGGCAAGGCAACGGCTGGCCGTTGGCTACACTCCAAAGTCCCATTAAAATTACCACCAGTGCAAGTATATTTCTCTTCATTTTATTGCTCTAAGGATTAATGTATGAACACATAATAGCCCTCGGTATACCTAATAGACATACCAATCTTTATAAAAGTTGGCTTGAACTCCTAAAAATAAAAAAATTATCCACAATTCACAACTCAACAAATAAATCAATAATATATTATATCTTAATTTGACTAAATAAGGCCTAGACGCATGAATATTTAAACCATATCAACGTCCAATTGTTGAAATATTCTTCTATTTTTGGCACATGACATCACTTTTGCGTTTAATAGCAATATCACCATTACTCGTATTATTATTTTCTTGCAATCAATCAACCGATAAGGATAATAAAGAGGAAGCATTACCACCCATAAATGCCATTGTTGATAGAATTGAAGTACCCATTACTGAAGACAAATTAAACAATTCAAAATTTATAGTAAAGCTCCGCGCTGATAGTCAGGTAAGATATGGAGTATACGATGTAGAAGTAAATTATAACAAAAATGAAGCTAAAGGTATGTTCACCATGCCTAAAGGAATAACCCATATTGTTCCTCTAATCAGCAAAAATGTGAATAATTACACCTGTATTATAGGCTTTAAAATGCCCGACGACACCACTTTTTATCCTTATTTTGAAGTCATAGGCTCTAATAATAATATTAATATGAACTATATTAGAGGTTATAATTTTCAATAGTAAGCGCACAAAACCATTCTAAATACATTTAAAAAATCATTTTAGTTATCATGAGTATCCCAGTAGTAGATCTTTCGCAGTTTGTAAGCGGAAACGAAGAAGCAAAAAAAAGTTTTGTTCAGCAGCTAGGTAAAGCCTTCGAAGAAACAGGCTTTGTTGCAGTAAAAAATCATGGCATTTCCGATGCTTTAATTGCCGACCTATATAACTATGTAGAAGCTTTTTTTGCCCTACCTCTAGAGCAGAAAGGTAAATATGAAATTCCGGGCCTAGCAGGTCAGCGTGGCTATACTTCTTTTGGTAAAGAACATGCCAAAGGCTTTGACGCACCTGATTTGAAAGAGTTTTTCCAATTTGGACAAGAAGTAACCGATAACGATCCAATAAAATCAGAGTATCCTGATAACGTTACCGTTAATGAAGTTCCTCAGTTCACTCCTACTCTTTTAAATGCCTATCGTGCATTTGAAAAATCTGGCAAAGCACTATTACAAGCTATTGCTCTTTATCTAGGTTTAGATGAGTTCTATTTCGATAGTAATGTTCATAATGGCAATTCTATCTTAAGAGCTATTTTTTATCCTCCTATTACTAGCGAGCCCAAGAGTGCCATTCGTGCAGAGCAGCATGAAGACATCAACTTAATAACGCTTTTAGTAGGTGCATCAGCAGATGGTCTTGAAATTTTAAACATGAAAAACGAGTGGGTTGGGGTTACCTCTTTACCTGAACAAATAGTGGTAAACGTTGGCGATATGCTGCAACGCCTTACCAACAATCGCCTAAAGAGTACCACACACCGTGTTGTTAACCCTCCTCGCGAAAAATGGAATACTCCTCGCTATTCTATTCCTTTCTTCCTGCACCCTAAAAGCCAAATGAGCCTAGCTTGCTTAGATAGCTGTATAGATGCATCTCACCCTAAAGTATACGAAGACTACACTGCCGGTGAATATTTAGACGAACGTTTAAGAGAAATAGGTTTAAAAAAATAATTCAATCTATTTATTATAGTCCCGAAGCAAAATAAGCTTCGGGATTTTTTATTGCAATAAAAAATATACATTTAACCCTGTAATAAATAGGCAAATACCAATACTAATACACTAAAGCAACTTTGCAAATACTATGATTTCAATTCAAAATATTGTAAAACAATACGCCAACCATAGAGCACTAGATAATGTGAGTATGGAAATTGAAAGCGGTACAGTATTTGGGCTACTTGGCCCCAATGGTGCCGGCAAAACTTCTCTTATTCGCATAATTAACCAAATTACCGCCCCCGACTCGGGAGTAGTTTTATTTAATGGTAAAAAGCTGCACCAGCAAGATGTAGAACGCATAGGCTACCTTCCGGAAGAGCGTGGCTTGTATAAAAAAATGGAGATTGGCGAGCAAATACTATACCTAGCGCAGCTAAAAGGACTAAGTAGAGCTGAAGCCAAAAGCAGGGCAGTAAAATGGTTTAAAAAACTGGAAATTGAAAGCTGGTGGGATAAAAAAATTGAAGAGTTATCTAAGGGTATGCAGCAAAAAGCACAGTTTATAGCTACAGTGCTTCATCAGCCCGAACTCATTATTCTTGATGAACCATTCAGCGGATTTGACCCCGTGAATGCTGAAATCATTAAAAACGAAATTCTAGAGCTAAACCGCAATGGTGCTACCATTATATTTTCCACCCACCGTATGGAAAGTGTAGAAGAATTATGTGATGCCATAGCACTCCTTCATAAATCACACAAAATACTAGATGGCAAAGTGCGCGATGTACGCAACCAATATCGCAGCGGCACATACCTTATAGAATATGAAGGAACATTGCTAAATAGTGCTAGTGAAGCACCTTTCAGCATTATATCTCAGTCTAGCTCATTCAACTATCACAGTTGTAAAATTAAACTCAAAGATGGCCTTAATCTTAATCAGGTACTACAACATTTAATACCGCAAGTAGCCATCTGCAAAGTAGAAGAGGTAATACCAACCATGAACGAAATATTTATTCAAAACGTAAGCAACCAATAGCATATGAACAAGATATTATTAATAATTCAAAGAGAATATCTCTCAAGAGTGAAGAAGAAATCGTTCCTATTGGTAACTTTCTTAGTACCGGTTCTTTTCATTGGCATGATGGCTTTAACCGTCTACTTAAGCATTAACCAAAGCGGCCTTGCCGACAAAAAGAAAGTACTTGTAGTAGACGATAGCAAATGGTTTGAGGGCAAACTCAAAAACTCTAAAGTAATTACTTACAGCTATAGCAACGACTATAAAAAAGCGCGTCAATCTTTTAAAGACAGTGACTATGACTATCTTCTATATATCCCCTCCGGAGTAAATAATGTGCTACTATTAGGCGAAAAAACACCAAGTGCTATGAATGCCTCTAGCATAGAAAACCAGCTAACCAAAGTAGCACAAGAAAAACGCTTGGGAGAGGCACATATAGACACTGCTATACTAGCTAAAGCACAACAAGAAATAAAAGTAGAAGCCAAACAAATAACTGCCGATGGCGAAAAAGATGCCCATATATGGTCGGCATATGCGGTGGGACTTATTTGTGCATTCATCATTTACATTACGCTGTTCTTATATGGGGCTCAAGTAATGCGCGGGGTTATTGAAGAAAAAGTAAGCCGTATAGCCGAGGTTATTATTTCCTCTGTAAAACCTTTCCAACTTATGCTGGGCAAAATACTGGGTGTAGGTATGGTAGGTTTAACTCAGTTCATCTTATGGATAGTATTGACACTTTCTATATCTACAGTGGCCGGTACTGCTTTCATAAGCAAAACACCTCAAGCTCAAGCCCTGCAGAACATGAGCAATGTGGCCTCATCGGGACAAATACCTGCTGAAAAAATAGCGAGTAGCACCAATGACATGTCGGGATTCATGTCGGCTCTTGAAAATCTACCGGTAACTACTATTGTAGTATGCTTTATCTTCTACTTCTTTTTTGGCTACATGCTTTATAGTGCATTGTTTGCTGCTATAGGCTCGGCGGTAGATAACGAAACCGAAACACAACAATTTATGGTACCCATAACATTGCCGCTAATTGCAACTATTATGGTATCGCAAACAGTAATAGTAAACAATCCTGACAGTAGCTTATCTGTCTGGTTATCCATAATACCCTTTACATCGCCCATAGCTATGATGATACGCATACCATTTGGAGTACCTATGTGGCAAGTAGCAGTTTCTATGGTATCTCTAATAGCCGGGTTTATATTTACTACCTGGGTAGCAGGTCGCATATACCGAGTAGGCATACTTATGCACGGTAAAAAAGCTAGCTACAAAGAATTGATTAAATGGTTTAGTTATAAAGATTAAATGCAAGAACTTATAATACTTCATAATGAAAGCTGTAGCAAGAGTAACTATTTGCTACAGCTTTTAAACGATAATCAACTATCGTACACCGTCAGAAATTATCTTATCAATCCATTAACTGCAGAAGAAATAGAAGCCCTATTAGAAAAGTTACAGCTATCCGCAGTAGATATTGTACGCAAAAATGAGTCTATGTACAAAGAAGCACATGCCCATAATGCATATAGCAACAATGAGTGGATAACTATATTAACAAATAACCCCATACTTATGGAGCGCCCTATAGCTATTTATGGTAGTAAAGCTACCGTATGCAGGCCAGCAGAGCGGATTTTCGAGATATTGTAGACATACATTCTACATTAATTTTAACTATATACTTTTTAACCTTTCTGTTACCTAGCCTATTAAATTAATACTTGTACCTTTGCGCTGCTATGCAAATAGAAGTTTTAAAATCGAAGATCCACAGGGTAAAAGTAATGGAGGCAAACCTCCACTATATTGGCAGCATTACTATTGATGAAGATTTGATGGACGCTGCTAACCTGATAGAAAATGAAAAAGTGCAAGTTCTGAATCTGGATAACGGAGAAAGACTGACCACTTATGTAATAAAAGGCACCAGAGGTAGTGGTATGATATGCATGAACGGCCCTGCGGCTCGCCGTATTTCTGTAGGAGATACAGTAATCATTATATCTTATGCCATGATGGATTTTGAAGAGGCTAAATCATTTAAGCCTGCTATCATATTCCCAAAAGAAAATAACACTCTATAATTATGTATTAATAGGCATCATATGAAAAAAGCCCTGGTATCCATATTGAAATACGCTTTATTCCTAGGGCTAGGTATCTATATCATTTTTCATATGTCTAACCAGCTTACGGCCGATCAAAAGTCTAAGTTGTATGATGCCATTAAAAACGTAAGTGTAGGTTACCTATTTATAATCGCCATCGTAGGGGTGCTTTCGCATTACGTAAGAGCCCTACGCTGGCGTTACTTATTAGAAACCATAAACCTGAAACCGTCAAAAATGAATACCATGTTTGCGGTTATGATAGGCTATCTTACTAACATGGCACTCCCACGTGCCGGAGAGGTGGCCAAGTGCACTGTATTGGCCAAATATGAAAAACTGCCTGCCCACAAAATGGTAGGTACTATAGTAGCCGAACGTGCCTTTGACGTATTCTCGCTATTTGTAATAGCTGTAGCCACCTTCTTGATAGAGATGTCTCGCATTAACGCATATGTATCTAATCTGGTGCATAAGTTTTTGCATGGTAAAGAACTCATTTTATTGGCTATACCTTTTGTTATCCTTGCTGTGGTATTGCTATTAATAAGAATGTACAAACGCAATCCTGATAGCAAAGCCAGTCAGCTAATGAAAGAAATGACTCATGGCATACTATCTATTTTTCACATGAAGAAAAAATGGGAATTTTTAGGACTTACCATTATCATGTGGCTTATGTATGCGGCACAAATATACTTGGGACTATTAAGCCTTGCCAATACACAGTCTTTATCATTCATGGCATCTATGGTGGTGCTTGTTTATGGTAGCTTAGCACTCATTGTTACACCGGGTGGCATAGGTGCTTATCCGCTATTAGTAGCTCAAATACTTGAGGGTCCTTATGGTGTAGACCAAGTGACCGCACTTGCATTTGGCTGGGTAGCATGGGCACTACAAACCATAGTTATTCTTATTTTCGGGCTCATCTCTTTATTAGTTATACAACCTTACAATAGCAGGAAAAATGGACAAACTTCAGTGGATACAGCATAAAATATTCACCAGAGAGGCATTGGTAAAACATAGCAATGCATGGCGAGCTACTCAGCAAAAAATTGTTTTCACTAATGGTTGTTTCGATATTCTTCACCATGGACATATAGACCAGCTGGCCAATGCGGCATCGCTGGGCAATAAACTTATAGTAGGCGTAAACACTGACGCTTCTGTAAGTAGACTGAAAGGTGAAGACCGCCCGGTAACACACCAAAACGACAGATTACTACTATTGGCGTCTTTACTATTTGTAGATGCTGTAGTACTATTTGACGAAGACACACCTGCAGAACTAATACAAGCCATTAGACCCGATGTACTAACCAAAGGAGGTGACTACACTATAGACCGCATAGTAGGTGCCGATTTTGTAATGAGCTATGGCGGCGAAGTGAAAGTTATTCCTTTCGTAGACGGTTATTCTACCACATCTATCATAGGACGTATTAAGAAATTGTAAATTATCGATTTAGGTATACTGTATCATAAAGTTTGTACCAGTAAGAAAGTAATTTTGCCCGCTAAGTTTTATGATCAATCAGACCAAAAACACATTTGTAAGAGACCTAAGTTGGCTGGCATTTAATGCTCGTGTGTTGCAAGAGGCCAATGACAGCACCAATCATGTACATGATCGCCTAAAATTTTTAGGCATATTCTCCAATAATATGGATGAGTTTTTCAGGGTAAGGGTAGCTACGCTTAACCGAATGCTACTACTTGGAAAAAATGCCAAAGTGCACCTGGAAGCTCATCCCGAAAAAATATTAAAAAGCATACAACAAACTGTTATAGAACACCAAGAGGAGTTTGACAGAATATATGCTGATGTAATAGTAGAACTGGGTAGAAAAAATATCCAAATAAAAAATGAGAAGCAACTTACCAAAGAGCAGAAAGAGTTTGTAAAAACCTACTTTGAGGAAAAGGTACGTACTCAAATCATACCGCTTATGATAGAGTCTATACCACAAATGCCACTACTCCGCGATAAGTCTATATACCTAGCTTGCCTGTTAGGCAACACTGCCTCATCAATGTTGCAGCGCTATGCACTTATAGAAATACCTACCAAGGTGCTGCCCCGCTTTGTAATAATGCCTAGCAAAGCCGGCACTAAAGACATAATACTCCTGGAAGATATTATTCGCTATAACTTACCTGCACTGTTTGCCCCTTTTGGCTTTGATAAGTTTATGGGTTATATAATAAAAGTAACCCGAGATGCAGAGTTAGACATAGACAATGAAGACTCTACTGCCAATATAATGGTAGAACTGGAGAAAGGACTAAAAAACCGTAAAAAAGGGCGTGCAACACGCTTTGTATACGATAGAAATATTGAGCCCAATCTACTGAACTATCTTACTCGCCGCCTAGGCATGAGTAAAAAAGATAACCTTATAGCAGGTGGGCGTATACATAACTTTAAAGACTTTATAGACTTCCCGTCTAGTGTGTTTAACGATGTTAAACCTCGCCAGCAACCTTTTGTACATCCACTACTTACGCAGCCTAAGCGTATACTTAATGTGCTGGAATCAAGGGATGTGATGTTACATTTCCCTTACCACTCTTTCGACTCTGTGATAGATATGCTAAGAGAGGCAGCTATTGACCCTAATGTGCAAAGCATAAAAATAACCTGCTACCGACTAGCTAAGAACTCTAAAATAATTAATGCACTTATAAACGCTGTAAGAAACGGTAAAGAAGTAACAGCGGTGCTAGAGCTACGTGCCCGATTTGATGAAGAGGCCAATATGCGCTGGAAAACTCACTTAGAGGAAGAGGGCGTAAAAGTGGTATTGGGTAGAAATAATATGAAAGTGCACGCTAAAATGTGCGTGATAAAGAAACGTGAGTTTAACCGTACTAAACAGTATGGCTTTATATCTACAGGTAACTTTAACGAGAACACGGCAGCCTACTATGGCGACCACTGCCTGCTAACTACTAATAGAAATATACTGGCCGATGTAAATAGGGTGTTTGATGTACTAGAACATCATCATAAAAAAATAGAGACGCTGGCCTTGTGCAAAAGCACGCCTATATCTCCAGTGAATATGCGCAGCACCTTTATGGCTTTAATTGAGAAAGAAATAAAGCTAGCCCGCCGCAACAAACCTGCATCTATCATCATAAAGCTAAACAGCCTAGTAGATAGAGAGTTGATAGAAAAAATATACCTGGCTGCTAAAGCAGGGGTAGATGTAAAAATGGTAATAAGAGGCATATGCTGTGCATATACCGAGCAAAAGATATTTAAACAACACCTGCAAGCCATTAGTATTATTGATGACTATCTTGAGCATGCACGTGTATTTATCTTTGGCAACTCAGGTAAACCACTGGTATATATATCTTCAGCCGACTGGATGGTGCGCAACCTAGACCATAGGGTTGAAATGGCCTGCCCGGTAGTAGATAAAGAAATTCAGCAGGAATTGATTGATATCATGAACTTTCAACTTGCTGAAAACGTAAAAGGACGTATTTTAGATAATGAACAAAGCAACCAATATGTGGTACGTGAGGCAAAAGCCCCGGTAGTACGCTCTCAGGTGGCTATTTATAAATATTTGCGTAATAAAACCTACGAAGATTGAGATTAGCAGCAATAGATATTGGCTCTAATGCAGCACGCCTGCTTATATCAGAACCTACTATTTATAAAGATGGTTCTGTAGATTTTACAAAACTATCGCTGCTACGTATTCCGTTACGCTTGGGGTTTGATGTTTTTGAAAAGGGCTTTGTTACCGACCTTAAAAAGAAAAAGCTAATAGAAACCCTGAAGGCCTACCGACTGCTAATGAACATCTATGAGGTAGAAGCCTATAAAGCCTGTGCTACATCAGCCATGAGAGATGCTGCTAATGGCGATGATATAAGAAAAGAAATACTAGAGGAAACGGGCTTTGACATAAAAATTATATCAGGGCAAGAGGAAGCTGCTATAGTGTATGAAACTCACATAGCTGAAAACCTAGCTACCAATAAGAGCTACTTGTATATAGATGTGGGCGGCGGTAGCACCGAGGTGACACTATATGCACAGGGCAAAACCATTTTTAAAGAATCGTTCAATATTGGGACTATACGCCTGCTGCACGATAAGGTGAGCGATGAGCAATGGGAACGCACTAAATGGTTTATAAAAAACTACACCAAAAATCACCAACCACTACAGGCTATAGGCACCGGTGGCAACATTAATAAAATATTCTCCATCTCTAAGCGTAAAGATGGCAAGCCACTGAGCCTAGAATTGCTTAAAGACTATTATAAGGAGCTAAGCTGCACCACTGTAGAAGAGCGTAAGCACCTATATAGCCTTAGAGACGATAGGGCTGATGTAATAGTGCCTGCCCTACTGATATATATAAGCATTATGCGCTGGGCCAATGCAGAGGAAATATACGTACCTAAAATAGGCGTTGCTGATGGACTGGTGCGCATGCTATACGAAGAAGAAAAGCTAAAAAACGCTAAACCACTATAACCTAATTATGATGGTGCTAACCCGGCATGCGCGCAATAGATTCATACTTGCGGGCTGAGTCGGATATGCCGAGCTTGGTGTATATTTCGTATAGCTTTAGACTGTATTGTTTATTATTTTCATCGCTAGCTCTAGCCTTTTGTATGTTTGCAATTGCTTCGGCGGTGTTGCCCATTTCCCAGTAGCATAGACCCATATTGAAGTACATATCGGGGCGGAATGCTGCTGCTTGAGTACCCTTTTTTAAGTAATATATACAGCTGTCGTACTGCTTTTGAGCAAAAAATAGACCTGCTATATCGTTAAGGGCAATAATACTATGGTCGCTGAGGGCAATGGCTATTCTGTCGTGCTGCATTTCTGCGGCAGTATTATTGGCCATATAGTAGGCGTGTGCCAGATCTTCGTGCGCCTGGGCAAACCCGGGATATAACTGTACTGCCTTTTCCAGATAGCTGATACCCTCTTGTAATATTTGTTGTTTTTCTGCAGGAGTTTCTGCAGCTTCGTAATTAGTAATAACCAGATTGTTACCCATAAAGCGCATTAGCTTGGCGTTATCGGGGCTTTTGGCGCAGTCTGCTTTTAGTAGGGTTATGTTGTCGTACCAGTCTGCATTTCTGCTAATAGTTAGTAGGCTGTAAATGGCAACTATAGCGGCCAATACCGGTAGTACCCCCTTAGTACTGAGCATACTAGTAGCACTACCCTGCTTAGCTATAATAACCTGGGCGGTGGCTACTAGTGCGAGGCAAAAGCCGGCTGAGGCAAAGAACAAAAATCGCTCGGCCATGACAGCACCTATAGTGAGTAGAAGATTAGAAAACAGGGCTATGGTGACTAAGAAGAATAGTATGCCATAGCTGAGCATGTCTTTCTTATTTTGTAATAGCCGGTATACTGCTATAGCGGCTAAGCCTATATATACTGCAATAGCTGCCAGGGCTTTGATATTACTGAGGTCTACCAACTGAATGTTTTTAAAAGAATAGTCGCACAGGAGGGGGTATGGCACAAACAATAAGAGTATGTACCTACCGAGTACATACATAGCCGTACCTATTTTTTGGGTGCCGGTGGCCTTTACCAATATATTGTCTATAAAGGGGGTATCTTCTATATGATTGGCTCCGTGGGTGGAAAGTATGTGTGCCCGTAGTGCTATAAATAGGGCTGCCACTGCAATGGCTAGTGTGCTGGCTATGGCTATACGCTTAGCGTTGCTTTGGGTAAATGCCCAAAGGGTGATGGGCAATAGTGCTACCAGTGCTATGCTGCTTTCTTTAGAGAGCAGGCTTAAAAACAGCAATGCGGTACCCATGAGTAGTGGCAGGACTTTTGCGGTGCCAGCCCACTTGATATAATAGCGGAGTGCACTTATGCCTAGCCAAAAGCATAGTAGCTCGTCTCGGCTTTTTATGTTGGCTACTACCTCGGTATGTATGGGGTGTGCGGCAAAGAGTATGCAAGTGAGTAGTATTACATCGTTTTGGGTGGTGCCGAATATATCTTTTAAAAACCTGAAGAGTACAACGACACAGGCGGCAAAGAGTAATACATTGATGAGGTGACCTGCGCCGGGCTGATCGGCAAAGAGGGACTGCTCTATGGCGAAGGTAATGAGGGATAGGGGGCGATAGAGATCGTTGGTAGAGGGATCGAAGCCGAAGCGGTAGGGGGTGCTTAGTATTTGCGGTATGCCCCTTAGCCCCTCTGCTACAAAAGTGTTTTGGACGCGTGTGCCTACATCGTCTATAGCAAATTTATTGCCTAAGCTATTGGCATATAACAAACAACTGAGCAGCAACAACACCCATATGGGCCTGGATTGTAGTAGTGCTACAATGCCACCGGTCTTAGTGGTATCTGCTGCTGTAGATGTGGTATTGGCGGACTTACTTTTTTGCATATTATTATCTGATAGTGCTAAACTACTGGTATAAAACTAACTAAGTATAACAATAAGTAAAAATAAACGCTTGGCTATAAGTGGATGGCAATGACTGCCATATATAAAAGTGTTAAAAAAAGCCAAAACCTGATTTGCAACCTGCATACACAGTCATTTATTGCAATATATGAGGGCAATATGATGTGCTAAAGCTAGGCTGGTAGCTACCTAGAATATACCTAAAAATGGGTATTAAACTGGTATTTCAGGTATTTTTTGGGTATAAAATGGGGTGAAAAGGTATAATTATACCCTAATATACCTACTAAGTGATTGATAATGAATGAAGTAGTAAAAAAAGTGCTTTTTTAGGGTATTTATACCTTAATGGCATTTTTTTGATGCTTTATAGGGCTTATGTGAAAGAGCTGTTTACAACCTACAAATATACTATTGTATTTTGTGGAGTACCAATTTTGTGGATATGTTTTTGAGGAGTGCATGCTATAGGCTGGTGCCTGTATTTACTTTTTTGTGCTACTTCGAAAAAGTACCCTCACCGGTTTGTGCGCTGCTAGCTGCCGTTTTTGAGGGGGGCTAGGCTTTAATTCAACTGTGTTTTGGGTAGTGGTGATAAGGGTAGGAAACATTATTAATCATAGAGTGGCCAAACCCCAACCAAGTAATCAGCATAAAAGAACTCAAGAGTGTTTACTATAAATACATAATATTTTTTTTCATTACTTTCAATACAATAAACATTTATTATATCATCTATATGGATATCGAAATCCCTTTTTTCGATCAATAAATCAATTTCTTTTATAAGCAAATCTATATTTGCTTTATCTACACTTGTAGAGCCAATTTTCCTTACTAAATCGTAATCATACTTGATTGAGCCTATGAGTTCAGCACTGGAAATTTTTCTTATGCCACTTTTTTTAAGAAAGGGTAAAAGATATTTTATATCACTTATCTGATCCATATAATATAAATTAATGCATGACTACTTTATTCAAATTTACATCCTTTTCAAAGTAATTCCGCCGTTGTTGGTGTTCGCACCAACAACTAATAGTAAGGCAATACTTTTTTTGCTGTAGTTAAAAATACCCCTACTTCTCCTGGGCTGGGACGTGCATTTACTTTTTTGTGCTGCCGTTTTTAAGGTAGCTAGGCTTCTGTACGACTGGTGAACTGTTTTTGGAAGGAGCGTTAAAACGGAAATTAACGAGTGGGGTTCTCCTACTTTTCCTGGGCTGGTGCGTGCATTTACTTTTTTGTGCTGCCGCAAAAAAGTAACAAAAAAACGGCACCTCAAAAAACCGCCCCGCCCGCCAAGGCTCTGCTAGCCGCCGTTTTTGAGGCAGCTAGGCTTCTGCCCACCTTTGGAGTTGTTGGTGCGAACACCAACAATGGCGGAAAATATTATCACCAAACAGCATCAATGCATAATATTCCACAAAGTAATAACGTTATTAAGTGTACAAGAAAAAACAAATAAAATAATAATTTTGCTTTCAAAGGATTTAATGCATTCCTTTTTGAATAAATGTGCAATATCCTGTCCGTGTTGTAATATTTATACGAAACAGCATATGCAATTGCACCAAAAGCGACAGAAGAAAACAAGATAATCAATGTTATATTCATCTCGTTGTTATGAAGGATACTGTTCTTGACATAGTCTAATCTATAGGCAATATTTATATAAATAAAAATAAATAAAGAAGAGATAATACCTGACAAATGATCTCTAGTATTATTTTCAGGTGTACTATATTTTGTTTTCCACACACCATTTTTGCGTGCGGTGTATAAAATTCTAACCAAGGTATTCATATCTATCAATATTTAACTCCGTAATTTGTTTTATTGTTCCACCATCTGTATATACTCCAAGCCGTATTTTGTATCGTTTCCGCCGTTGTTGGTGTTCGCACCAACAACTAATAGTAAGGTAATACTTTTTTTGCTGTAGTTAGAAACACCCCTACCATCTCCCGGGCTGGTGCGTGTATTTACTTTTTTGTGCTGCCGCAAAAAAGTAACAAAAAAACGGCACCTCAAAAAACCGCCCCACCCGCTAAGGCTCTGCTAGCCGCCGTTTTTGAGGCAGCTAGGTTTCTGCCCACCTTTGGAGTTGTTGGTGCTAACACCAACAATGGCGGGTGAAATTAAATGTCAAAAAAGCCAACCGAGTTGCTTGAAAATGTAAATAGAATTTTAGAACTAAAAAATGAAAACCGAATAAAAATCTACTGGTTAGCACTACATTTGTGTACTAAAACCTACTATTTAATTACATCTATAAATAGTCAATATGAAACTAATCATTGTAAATATATTAATGTCCTTGTCATTTTGTTTCACCAGTAATGCTTTTGCACAGTTGGTGAAACAAAAAAACGTTGTCATAATTGATACTGTAATTTTTGGAAAGCCCTTTAAAGTTGATTATGTAATTGATGAAGAATATAAAGATGATTTGCTCTATACAAGTAAATATCCAATATATATTCATTACGGTAAACAAATTGATTCAGTATCTATATGGAATTTTGATACAAGCATGCTAAGTGAAAGGCACTCTGAGTTTGTAAAAGAATATCATGACACATCTAAAACGGTACCATTTTTTAATATAATTAAAAAAAATAGACTTTCAAAAAATAGAATAGCTGTAATAGATTCATCAGTTTTCATTCAAGTATTAACTGACTTTGATTGTTTTGGCCTAATTCTTATTGATATACAGAACAGTAGAATGCGAATTGATAGTAGACTATTGATAAGTATAAATGAATTTGTTTTTATTCCTGATAAGAAGCTAATAGGTATTTCTTTTAATAGAGGAGACCATAGTGATCAAATATTGTTTATAAAGTATATAAATAAGGAATTTTATAATACCAAATATTATCTCAAATACTCCCCATATAAAAACATTCCCCTAAAAATATCTAACCAGCAATATAATAGTATCTTAAAACGTAAAGGGATAAGAATAAAAAAGTCATCTGGATATAAGCATGAAAGATTCATACATTTTCCTTTTAATCATTAAAATGATTATACAAGGTTAAGGTTTTTGTATTTAAATTTCTCGCTGTTATTGGTGTTCGCACCAACAACTAATAGTAAGGTAATACTATTGGGGCTGTAGTTAAAAATACCCCTACTTCTCCCGGGCTGGTGCGTGTATTTACTTTTTTGTGCTGCCGCAAAAAAGTAACAAAAAAACGGCACCTCAAAAAACCGCCCCTCCCGCTAAGGTTCTGCTAGCCGCCGTTTTTGAGGCAGCTAGGCTTCTGTACGACTCGTTAATGGGGAATAGTGAACTGTAAGAACGGAAAAACTATATTCTCATTTGTTATTAAATTCTCAAAATTGCTATATTAGGATTGCTTACTAAATATTCTACTGTGAATGTTTCGCCCTCACCTATTCTTTTTACATCTGATATTTTTTGAAAACGAGTATGCTCAACACCATCGACTGTATAACTAAATTTTATTTTAGCCCAATCTTTAGTAATTATTATACCTGTAGTTTTTTTTGTTACCTCTTCTGATAAGAAAATTGGTTTGGTATAATCAATTCTACTTTCAGATGGATTGACTTTATTATAAAAAATCACATAATGTTCTCCTATATAAATATCGTTAGCTGGAGAGTCATCCTTCCTTTCATATCTTTTATTATTGACAAAATATTCTGCTACAGCATAACTCCCCTTCATAGAACCAACCTTTATAATTACGCCCACTACTTCTGATTTATTAACCTCTATTTTTTCAACTTCTTTTTTATCCAACCAAAGCCCAAACTTTGCTAAAGAATATATTAAAATATAACCAATTAAAAGGATAGCCATGAAACATATGGCATTTTTTATTTTGTGGAAGATGGTAAATTTTTTATTTTGCCTATTAAATGGATCTATCTTCATTTCAGTTTTTAAATCGTATAAAATAAATTAAGCTATTGCATTATTTTGCAATGACGTGTATAATAGATCAATACTAGTCATTTATTCAATAAAATTCAACTGTAGTTAGTACAATAAGAACTGGGTGTGATTTGATATTTTAATGTTTCCGCCGTTGTTGGTGTTCGCACCAACAACTAATAGTAAGGTAATACTTTTTTTGCTGTAGTTAGAAACACCCCTACCATCTCCCGGGCTGGTGCGTGTATTTACTTTTTTGTGCTGCCGCAAAAAAGTAACAAAAAAACGGCACCTCAAAAAACCGCCCCTCCCGCTAGGGCTCTGCTAGCCGCCGTTTTTGAGGCAGCTAGGCTTTTGTACGACTGGTGTATTTAGGGAGCGTTTAGGAGCGAAAAAATATAGTAACTTTATTAAAACAAAT
>CAYWUY010000004.1:82712-97727 GCA_964461535.1 uncultured Flavipsychrobacter sp. | reverse complement strand
GGGTCGGGCATTTCTTTGCCCGGCTTTATCTCTGTGTTGGCCTCCATAGCACCTATATTGGTATATCTGGCTACTTTATCTACACCTGTTCCTACCTTTCCTCCTACAAATGGCAAATACTCCCCCTTACGCACGCGCACCTCATTCCTAGCTATTTCTATTTCTTGCAGCGTTATGTTTAGCTCCTGATTATTTTTTAAAGCTGTGTCTATCAGCGCTGTCAGATAAGGGTCTGCAAAAAAGGTTTGCCATTTTACCTGTGCAGTACTAGTACTATCCTGCTTGACACCAAAGCTAGCCGGAACTGCTTTACTTTCATTTTTACTTACTAGAGCCGGCAACTTACATGCGCCTAATGACAAGGAAAGACATACCAGACTTATATAGCTTAACTTATTGTTCTTATTCATGACTTCCGTGTTCTATTTTTTCTGTTAACGGTTTCTCGTCCTCGTCTTTTATTAGCTTGCGCTTAGAGGCTAGAGTTCCAAAAATGTAATACAGTCCGGGTACTATGATGACGCCAAACACAGTACCAAATAACATACCGCCTAGTGCAGAAGCACCTATGGTTCTGTTACCTATAGCACCGGGGCCATGAGCAAAAACCAACGGAATAAGACCGGCAATAAAGGCAAAGGAGGTCATTAATATAGGGCGGAACCTAACCTTAGCACCCTCAATAGCCGCTTGCAATATAGACACCCCTTCCTCATGCTTTTGCGCAGCAAACTCTACTATCAACACCGCATTTTTACCCAGTAAACCTACAAGCATTACCAGCCCCACCTGAGCATATATATCGTTGGCCAGGCCTAGCAACTTTAATAGCAAAAACGAACCAAAAATACCCGCAGGCAAAGAGCATACTACTGCCAGTGGCAACCAGAAACTTTCGTACTGCGCTGCTAATACTAAATACACAAAGCCCAATACCACTAAGAATATATATAAGGCCTCGTTGCCCCTACCTACCTCATCTTTAGACAAGCCTTCCCAGTCTATACCGTAGCCTCTAGGCAGTGTTTTTTCAGCCACCTCTTGTATAGCCTTTATAGCCTCGCCACTACTATAACCACGTGCAGGCTCTCCCCTTATAGCCGATGAGGTGTACATGTTATAACGGGTAATCTCATTTAAGCCATGAGATTTTTTAATTTTCATAAATGCAGAATAAGGCACCATCTCATCTCTATTGTTCTTTACATAGAGCTTTAGTAAATCTTCAGGCAATGCCCTGTACTCGGGCGATGCTTGCACATATACTTTAAAGAAGTTACCAAAACGAATAAAGCCCAATTCGTAGGTACTACCTATAAGTATAGATAGGTTATCCATAGCCTTACCTATAGATACCCCCTTCTGCATAGCAGCCTGGTTATCTATTTCTAAATCGTACTGAGGATAGTTGGCACTAAAGAAGGTAAATAAGCCTGTCAGCTCTTTACGCTTACCCAACTCTGCCATAAACTGATCATTTACTTTTTCTAGTTCTTTATAGTCGTCGGAGTTTGTTTTATCTAACAACCTTAGCGCAAAACCACCTGCGGCACCATAACCCGGCACAGCCGGAGGGCCAAAAAATTCAATAGTAGCACCAGGTATTTTTTTAGATTTTTCCTCTAACTCTCTTATAATATCGTTTACAGAGTGCTTGCGCTCCGACCAATCTTTAAGATTTATCAAACATGTACCTGCATTAGAACCGCGACCTTCGGTTAGCACCTCGTAACCAGCCAAAGCAGACACTGATTGTATACCTTCTACATGCTCGGCTATGCCTTGCAGTTCTCTGGCTATATCGTTGGTACGCTCTAGCGTAGAACCCGGAGGTGTTTGTATGATGGCATATATCATACCCTGATCTTCACTAGGGATGAAGCCTGAAGGCAAACCTCTGGTAATGCCAAGTATACCAAACGCAAAGGCTATAAGTATACCAAAGGTTACCAACCTACGATTGACTATCAATGTTAAAAAGCCGGCATAGCGCCCGGTTAGTTTTTCAAACAGCCTATTAAAGCCATCTAAAAATCTGTTGATAGGGGTTTTCTTTCTAGGCTTGCCGTGATTGTTTTTTAATATCATGGCACATAGCACCGGGGTAAGGGTAAGTGCCACTAAGCCCGACAGCACTATAGAACAAGCCATAGTAATTGAGAACTGCCTATAGAATATACCCACAGGGCCAGACATAAAGGCTACCGGCACAAACACAGCCGTCATTAATAAGGTGATGGCTATAACAGCACCGCTGATTTCGCCCAGTACTTTTTTAACAGCATTGAAGGGAGACAGGTGTTCTTCTTCCATTTTGGCATGTACGGCTTCTACCACTACTATGGCATCGTCTACCACCACACCAATGGCTAGCACTAGGGCAAATAAAGTGATAAGGTTTATAGTTAGACCAAAAAACTGCATGAAGAAGAAGGCTCCTACCAAGGATACCGGTACCGCAAGGGTAGGTATAAGCGTAGACCTCCAATCTCCTAAGAAGATAAACACAACTATAGCTACCAGTATAAAGGCCTCGCCTAAGGTATGCACCACCTTTTCTATAGAAGCATCTAAGAAGCCAGATACATCGTAACTGATTTCGTAGTCCATGCCGGGAGGAAAGGAGGAGGCTTTAATTTCCTCTAGCTTGGCTTTTACATTTTTAATAACCTCGGTGGCATTGCTACCATAGGTTTGCTTTAACACTATAGCCGCTGAGGGGTGATTGTTAAGATTAGAATAGATATCGTAAAACTCGCTACCCAGCTCTACATCTGCTATATCTTTCAGGTGTAGTAGTTCACCATCGGGGTTGGCTCTTATAATTACATCTTTATACTGCTCGGGCTGGTTGTAGCGCCCCTGATAGGTAAGCACATATTCCAATGCTTCTGAACGCTTACCATCGCTACGGCCCAGCCTACCGGGAGAACCTATAATACTTTGGTTACCCAGGGCTTCCATTACCTCATCGGTAGATACATTGTAGGCGCGCATTCTGTCGGGCTTTAGCCATATGCGCATAGCATACTGTCGGCTACCCAATATTTGTGCATTACCCACACCGGTTACACGGCTTAACTCTCTAAGAATGTTTACGTTAGAGAAGTTGTATAGAAAATTCTCATCGGCCTTAGGGTCTTTACTGTATACGTTTACATACATCAGCATGTTGGGCTGTAGTATGTTTACTATTATACCCTCGCGCTGCACTAGTGGCGGTAGCCTGTTGGTTACCTGCTCTATTCTGTTTTTTACGTTTACTACGGCCTGGTTGGGGTCGGTACCTAAATCGAATACTACTTGTATATTAGCCTCGCCCGCACTGGTGGCATCAGAGGTCATATACTTCATACCGGGTACGCCATTTACGGCTTTTTCCATAGGTATCAATACCGATTTTACCAGTACATCGGCACTGGCACCGGGATAGGCCACACTAACTATAACGCGGGGTGGCGCTATAGACGGGAACTGTGAGGTAGGCAAGGTTTTTATAGCCAGCAACCCCATGAAGACGATAACCAGTGATATGACTATTGCAAACACCGGCCTCTTTATAAATACATTAAACATGTTGTCTGTTTTTAAGGTGAATACTTAGAATTATTCTGATGGCAATTTCAGGTTGGCAATCACCTTATGAGGATCTTGATAGTCGTAGACTATCTTGTCGTTATTTTTTACTTTCCTTACCCCTTCCAGTAGTATTTTTTCGTTGGCTGCCAGGCCTTCGCTTATTACATATAGGTCGGGCATTTCTGCGGCTATGGTTATGAGGCGTAGCTGCACATGATTAGACTTATCTACCACGTATACATACTTCTTATCCATAATTTCGAAGGTGGCTTTTTGTGGTATTATAATAGCATTGGGCAATGGCTTGCGCATGAGTATATTACCCGTTTCGCCATGCCTGAGCAGCCCCTTAGGATTGGGGAAGGTGGCACGGAAGGCAATGTTTCCGGTTTCGTTATCAAAGTCGGCTTCAATGGCTCTTACAGCACCGGGATATTCAAACTTTTCGTTATTGGCCATTAGTAGCTCCACATTCATAACGCTGTCTTTTTTAGTATCGGTCTTGTATTGCAGATACTCGGCCTCGGGTACGTTAAAGTATACCCATAGCTGCCTATTGTCTGAGAGGGTGGTAAGTAGTTCGCCCTCGTCTATAAGGCTGCCCAGCCTTACATGAAACCTATCTATTATGCCATCGAAGGGTGCTTTTATTTCGGTGAACTGTAGGTGCACCTGAGATAGTGCCAGCTCGGCTTTGGCCTTGTCCAGCTTGGCTTTAGCCATAGCTAACTCGTTGGGTGCCACTACGTTGCTATCGGCTAGTCTTTTAGTGTTTTTATATTCTATCTCGGCAAAGTTGGCTTCGGCCTGGGCTTTTTGCAACTCGGCCTGATAGAGGTTAGGCATTATTTGGAATAGGGGCTGGCCTTCTTTTACAAATTGGCCTTCGTCTACATATATTTTTTTAAGGTAACCGCGCTCTTGGGCTCTTAGCTCTATATGGCTGATGGAGCGTATTTGACACACATATTGCTTGGTAATGGCGGTATCCATCTGTATGGTGCCGGTAACTATAAATTTTGTTTCCGGTTCTTTTTCTTCTTTCTGGTTAGAGCAGCTTACTTGGCACAATATGGCCAAAACGCTCATAAGCATGAACAGTTTTTTCATAACTAAGTGGCTGACAACAGCCCTGCATTTTTTTTGAATGGTAAAATTGTGAGATGCGTAAATGACGGTATACTAAGACTAGCCAAGGCTATGTGCTGTAGTATATGACCCTGCCTATACATGAAAATAACTGCCAGCTACAAGGGGCTAGCAGCAAAGAGAAGCTATCAGATACGGAAAACCTGATACAGAATGTATATCTGCGTAGGCAGATTAGAGAGGTGGCTACGACTGTTGAGTAGATTGTCGTAGGTGTGGTGTGCTGTGTGTAGGCCGGGTGTGGCTAGGAAATAGATGAAATAACCGGGAACGGAAGCGAGGAATTTTTTGAAGGACGGCATTTCGTCGTCGTCTTCATCATCGTCTTCGGTTAGGGTTTCTTCTATATTGTCGTTATCGTCTACGTAAGATATTTGCCATGCCTTTATAGTGGGCTGTTGCTGAATGGCTAGGTGCTGATGTGCGGGAGATTTTTGTGTGTAGCTATATATAGTGCCGCTAGCCTGCAAGGATGCCGTGCGAGCAGTAACACTACTGAACGCGCCCACCAGCATGAGCATAAACAACAATATTATTCTTACAAACCTCTTCATCTCGGCCACCAAAAATAGACGAAAGATTGAATGTATGTAACTAGTGATTTGTTAAATAACGTTTTTAAAATATGAACTGACCTATGCAAGCCTCCTAACAAGTAACTGTTTTATGCCCCCTACTACCGCCTATAGGCTAGCCCAAGCGGGTATTTTTTGGGTATTAAACACTTCTAAAAATGGAATTTTCAGGTATAGAATGGGTATTTTTTAGGCCTTTTGGGTATAATATACCCGACTATACCTAGCTAAGTGATTGATAATGAGCGAAATGACTAAAAAACGACCCTATTTTATACCCTAGCCCCTTATGTAAGGATTTTTTGTACTACCATAAGGCCAATATGAAAGAGCTGCTAACCACCTGTAAAAGTACTATGGATAAATGGATGTAATGGCATTTTGTGGATAAGTTCTTCTTCATGGCAGACATACCATGAAGAAGAACACATGTATAATTACTGAATGTTTAATTTTAATTTTAAGAACTCAAGAAAACGGCTAGCATAGTTCAATGACTGGATGTTACTTTGAGGTATATTGGCAAACAAATCATGAAATAAATCTATAGGCGGATACTGATTGTGTGAAAATTTATTTCTTATATTTTTTATTTGCTCATAAACTATATCCGATATTCCAGACTGATTTTTATATGCTGTCAGTATAATTTCAAAATCTTCGGTGTTGCTAATTGTATTATTACTAATTACACTTTTTTCAAAATCATGTAATACTCTAAATACCTCTAGCCTTACTCTATCATAGTCTAACAACTCTTTTTCTAATATATCTCTACTTATTTCATCTGTCCTAAGTATTCCTAATAAATTAGGCAACCTCCTATCTCTACTAAACTTATTAAAATCTCCAATATTCTTTACTTTTAATTGCAATTGGTAAATAATAGTTGTACCTGTTTTTGAATGCCCATCTGCATCGGTATAGGTGTATTCAAAACTCCTATAAAAACGCTCTAGAGGCATACTAAGTATACCTTTATCTCCCTGTGGCTGAATATCCTTTAAATAAAAGTTAGTATTTGTGCTAAACAAATTGACATTGGCATACTTCATAAGATAGTTTGCAGCCATAAACAAAACCATATCTTCTGCTTTTGTCTGTCTTATTAGTTTTTCGGTTAGTTCAAAATCATCGAAGCGCCTATTATAATCTACACTTGATTTATTTTCTTTACGTTTAGCTTCTTTTTTAGATTTTTCGGTTTCAACAATAGCCCACTTTTTTAGTTCTTTAAAAACAGATATGCGTTCCTGCTCGGTTGTTGGCTTTTGTTTAGTGGCCGTTCCTTTGACTGGATGAGGGTCGTAATAGTTATTGAATATTTTGTATACCCTATCATTAGCATAAAACTCTTGTACATCATCTATTTTAACATACCTCCAATAAGCCTGTAGCAAAAAGCTAATGTTACGTCTCGGGGTTTGTGTTATTACTTTGGTTAAAGTATCATTTTTCAATTGTAGCAACTGCTCTTCTACCAGTGGAGTAAAGAAACCTCTAGGTAAAACAGTAGGTTGATCTATCATTCTTTTGGCAAGCTTTTTAGCATAATCTGCATCACCTTTTTTCTTTCTTGCCTGATTGTTCTTTAACCATTGATATGAGATATAATTTTTCTCATCTGCACAATTAACTAAATACTTTTTTCTAGCTTCTAGATAGGCTATATAAAAATCGACAATGGTTCTACATTTATGCTTTACTACTTCGGCTAAAAAAGGATGTGGATTATTACCTGACAGCAAACCACACTCATTGAAAGTGCGCTCAATAGTATCGACATTGGCACCATATAAAGCAAGCTTAGCCTGCATAACATTGTATAGTGTAGATGTAGCCTTACCTGATGCCTTAGGATTATTAGTATCTGCCGGCTGAAATAACATTATATCTTTAGCTAGAAAGGCTGCTAATTCGCCCGCCTTAATTTCTTCATCTTTTTTGCTACCTAATTTGCGCTTTGCACTTAGTTGCCTTTTTATAGCTTTTAACCTATATTCTGTTACCTCTTTAAAATCATCAATTAAATATTTAGCCTTTTCTTCAAAACTTTCGGTAGTAACCCCCATTAAGTAACACTTTAGTTCGTCGGGCAAATCTTCACAACTGAAGTTAAAACCGTGTGTGCTTAGTATTGCATCTACTTCAGTTTTACGTCTATCGTATTCTTTAGTTTTTTTCCCATCCGATTCCGGCTTGGGTATGCTACCCCCTAGTGGTAAGCCTTTAATGGCTCCATTTGCCAGCTTACTATATAGCAGTTTTCTATTGCGTGCATAATCGCATAGCTTTTTCTCTAGTGTACTAATATTATCCTTACCTAATAATAGACCATAGAATAACAATCCAAATAGTTCGTACTTGCTAATAAGTAAATCGGGCTTTGATTTTACGGGCGGTTTATTATATCTACCACCTCCGCCACTTAGCCACTTTAACCATTTTTGCTCTGCCGTATTTGCTTCTGTGTCTACTTCTACTATTTTAAGACAAATATTATCCTCATCATCCATATGGTAATGCGGTATAGTAGGCGGTATATACGGGCTTTCGTCTTCTACATCAGTTCGCTTGTCATAGTTATTTACTAGTTCTTTCCAAGCAATAGGCAATCTGTTATTTACATAATCGTTTTGATAGTCTTGTAATCTGCCATAACCAATTAACTTTTCCCACAAACTGCCTTGCCTGTTTACTCCGTCGACCGTTTTAGGATACCGAAAATAATGATAGTTACCTAAGTCTATAGGGAATCTAAGCCTATTGAACCAGTTAACTTCATCAATAAAGCGTTGAGCAAAATAGCGAAACCTGCTACCATACCTCTTTTGTACCAAAAAGGTATCAATATCTTGTAGTTGTATGTTATCTGCTACAAGTTCATCGGCATCTGTAGGTTTTATCCTGAACTTATTTTGAACGTCTGTAGTAAGATGCGGGAACAACTCATCAGGACAACGTTTTAACTCGTTAAACATATCTAGCATTAAAGCACCTTCTACAGCATCGCTGCTGTAGCGTACCTTAGGCAGTACAATACTATTAACAGTAAACACCTCGAAAGTAGACTGGTATTTTGGAATTCTTCTATCTTTAAGCCCTTCTACCCTTTGGGTGTACTGCGCTGCATATTTTTTCTCTAACAATAAACAGGTAAAAAATACTAGCCTATGGATAGAACTATTATCACGGAATGAATATTTGAATCCCGGAACTTCTATAACCTCGTCACCTTTTTTAACTAGCCTAATTAAATGGGACACATCAGCGGGCTTAAAACCAAATCTATCTTTTGCTTTGCGAACGGAAGCATCGAAAGTAAGGTTGAGCCCATATAATAGCTCTTGGGGAAAATCGACAGGCTTATTAGGTACTGCATGTGTGTAATAGTTACGCAAGCTATTGAGCGTTTTTAAGAATAGCTTAAAAAAATTGTAATAATCTTGCGGTGCGTACTCCATTTTCTGCAGCTCATCTTCCTGCACCTGATCTTTTCTTTTCTTATAGGCATACAGCATGGTGTGCAGAAACGGAAAATGCTTGCGTAGTTCCTTTATAATTTTAAGCTGAACATCTAGCATTTCTGTTGATGTACCCGACTGTGTGTTAAGCCTATTGAATAGAGCCAAAGTAATAAGCTTAGCATCATCTTGCAGGGGCTTACCGCCTAACAACCTAGTATTAATATCGGTAAGTATGATATAGGCATTGTGACGCGCCATATTGAGATAAGCTGCGAAATAATATTTATCTGCAGTTAGAGAGACTGTCTTTACCTGTTCCATGTGTATTGATTTATTTTTTTAAGGGTGCAGACTTTAATAAATGAAAATTCCAAAAAACGCGTTCTACCATTTTTATGCGAAAAAAAACAGCTGAATAGCGCGCTGTAAATAATACTAATAATAAAAGTGCAACTATAAGCAACCAAGCTAAATTATAAACACCACTACTAAAATATACCGATGCCATGACTAGCAGCAATACCGGCACAACAATAATAGAAAGTGTAAAAATATTGCGACAAAAAAAGTACATAGACTGGAAACCTTTTGCCGATGCTATTTTATCGTTAGACTCAAGGAAGTAGTAGGCGTAATCGAAAAAATAGGGGGCTGTGGTATGCTCATCTATAAAGAAAGGAGTATTGGCAAGTTGAGAACAATACTCATTTAGATGGGGCAATAAATGCTGAATATCTTTACTAGAGGCTACAACTGTAGCCATAGAAGGCATAATACTGGATGCATACCACTTATAATTGGCAGCGAGCAGCCAAAAGGTGCACCTATGCAATACCAACCCAGCAAATAGAGCGGCTGCAAGAACTAACAATGTTTTCTCGGTATCGGAAAAGGCTATGCCTAAGGATAAAGGATAGCTAGAATAATGTAATAATAGCCTAGATAACTCTACCGCTATGAAGCCGGGCAGAAAATAAGACAAAAATTCATATATAGATAACTGATTCAAATAATAATAGTTAGCATCCAAAAATAACAGAAAAAAATGATAGTAACAGGCTAAAAAACTTCATTTTTATTATGAAAAAAAGTGCTAAAATGCAGTAGTATACATGCTTTGCAGAATATGTGCTGTAACAGCCCTTATTTTGTAGGGTATATACAGCAAAGAAGTCGTTGAACTTAGCATCGTACTCGCTGTAACAGCCCTTATTTTGTAGGGTATATACAGCCATAGTACTACTTGTGAAGTTGTATTGCTCGCTGTAACAGCCCTTATTTTGTAGGGTATATACAGCACTATTACCGCTGTCAAACAACATATAACGCTGTAACAGCCCTTATTTTGTAGGGTATATACAGCGCTGAAGAATAAGCTGGTGTTTGTACGTCGCTGTAACAGCCCTTATTTTGTAGGGTATATACAGCTTTCTTTTGATAAACTCGTCATCAATAATGGCTGTAACAGCCCTTATTTTGTAGGGTATATACAGCATGATGTAGTATGCTTCCGTAATCATTTTAGCTGTAACAGCCCTTATTTTGTAGGGTATATACAGCGGTGTTATTAATATTCTTTGGTTGTTCTGCGCTGTAACAGCCCTTATTTTGTAGGGTACATACAGCTAGTCTTTGCACCCCGCCATGAGTCGAACAGCTGTAACAGCCCTTATTTTGTAGGGTATATACAGCAGCGAATGAAAGGCAGTAATAATGCAGCAAGCTGTAACAGCCCTTATTTTGTAGGGTACATACAGCGGATAAAAGCAATTCTAATTTCTAATCTGTGCTGTAACAGCCCTTATTTTGTAGGGTAGATACAGCCGAGGCAATACGCATGCCAGATAGTTGGGTGCTGTAACAGCCCTTATTTTGTAGGGTATATACAGCTGTCGAAGTGTTCTATCGGAAAGTTGCCGAGCTGTAACAGCCCTTATTTTGTAGGGTACATACAGATTGTCGGAGTTGTGGGAGTATTGCTAAACGGCTGTAACAGCCCTTATTTTGTAGGGTAGATACAGCTGGCACTATCCTTTGTAATTCGCATTCCCGCTGTAACAGCCCTTATTTTGTAGGGTACATACAGCATATATGAGTGTACCATCGTTTTTACGTACGCTGTAACAGCCCTTATTTTGTAGGGTACATACAGCAATCATTCATGTTTCTGTTACCATGTCCTTGCTGTAACAGCCCTTATTTTGTAGGGTATATACAGCAAGAATTAAGGATATAAGAGGATAACTAACGAACACTTGCCTGATGGATTTCGGGACACTAGTTAAGTGCGCTTGGCCTATTTTTTAATATTATTGTTCATAAGTTTCGCATTTTGCGAAATGCGAAATGCGAAATACTGGATGTAGCAGCAAGACCTAATGCATATGTTCGCATAAGGGATACGACAAGATTGATGTTACGACCGTTCAATACAAAAAGTAATTTTATGACACTTAAGATTATAAAAACGAAGAAAGAATATGAGGCTTACCTAAATTGGGTGGATGAAATGTTTGATAAAAAAATAAGCCCAAAGAGTAAAGAGGGGGAGGAATTGCAGGTGGCTTTATTGCTGATAAAACAATATGAGGACATCCATTTTCAGATACCTTACCCAGACCCCATAGATGCCATAAGGGCTAAAATGGAGGAAATGGGATTGAAGAACAAGGACTTAGTAGGTAAAATAGGTTCGAAGGGATATGTATCGGCTCTGCTGAATAAGAAAAAACCGCTAAGCCTTGAACTGGCTAAAATTTTCCATCGTGAGCTAGGTATTCCGGCAGAGATTTTATTGGCATAATGATAATAATATTATCAGTAAGGTAGCGATATAGGCTTGTTATAGAGAGAGAAACAGGGCAGGGAAACAGGAAAAACTAAAAAGGGTGCAATATTGCTATTGCTATGCGCACCCTTTTCAGTTTCGTGGAGAATAACGGAGTCGAACCGATGACCTCTTTCCCGAACGCCTTCGGGACAGGCAAGCGCTCTAGACAACTTTTTCTCATTTCGTGGAGAATAACGGAGTCGAACCGATGACCTCTTGCATGCCATGCAAGCGCTCTAGCCAGCTGAGCTAATTCCCCATTGAGGATTGCAAATATACAAATAGATTTTCTAAAACCTATTGTTAGGTATTTTGTGTTTACTTTTATATAAACATACGCATACTGTATATGAAAGAGCAATTGTGGGATCAAGTACTTACCTACTTGTACATCAAAAAAAGAAATCCTTCATCGCCGCGCAATCTTAATCTTAAGTTTATGCATGGCATGAACCGTATTTCTATAATCATGTTTTTATTGGCAGTTATAGTAATGGTAGTGCGCTTATTGTTTAAGCACTAGCTGTTGCCTTTTGCCACTTGTATTACTTCTTGTGCCACTGTAGCTGATGCTTTTTTAGCTCCCAGGCTGCTCCACAGTTGGCTATAGTTGTCTAGCATTTGCTGCCTGTAGGGGCCATCGGCTAGCAGCTTAGATAGCTCTGCCTCTAGGTTGTGTTCATTTACCTGGTCTTGTATTAGCTCTTTTACCACCTCTTTATCCATTATCAGGTTCACCAGGCATATGTATTTTATTTTTATCAGCTTGCGTGCCAGCCATACCGATAGTGGATTGCCCATGTAGCATACCACCTCGGGCACTGCAAATAGGGCTGTCTCTAGGGTGGCGGTGCCACTGGTTACCATAGCCGCGCGCGATTGGCGTAGCAGGTCGTAGGTTTTGCCCTTTATCAGCAGTACGTCTTTATTACCTATAATGTCTTTATATAGGCTATCGGGCTGGGCTGTTGCCTGCGCCACTACAAATCTATACTGCGGAAAACGGTCTACCATGGTTAGCATTTTGGGCAGCTTGGTTAGTATTTCCTGCTGCCGGCTACCGGGTAGTACGGCTATTATGGGCTTATCGTTGGGTAGGGTTTCTAGCGGCATATCTTGCTCGGCCTTTACTACCTCTACTAAGGGGTGCCCTACGTAGGTAACGTCGTAGTTCCACTTTTTATAAAAGTCTACCTCAAAGGGTAGTATCACCAGCATTTTATCTACATCGCGCTTTAGCTTCTTTACCCTATTTTCTTTCCATGCCCATACCTGTGGCGATACATAGTAAACCACCTTGTAGGCCTGTTGCTTAGCCCACTCGGCTATGCGCATATTAAAGCCGGGATAGTCTACCATAACTATTACATCGGGCTTATAGGCGGCTATGTCTTCTTTACAAAAACTAATGTTTTTAAGAATGGTAGGCAGGTGCTTTATTACCTCTACAAAGCCCATAAAGGCTAGGTCTTTGTAGTGCTTTACCAGTGTGGCTCCGGCTGCTTGCATTTTATCTCCGCCCCAGCACCTTATTTCGGCTTGGGGGTCTTGCAGGTGTAGCTGTTTTATAAGGTTGCTACCATGCAGGTCGCCACTGGCTTCTCCGGCTATTATGTAGTAACGCATGTGCTACCAAACAAATTTTATCAATACTATAAGTACGGCATATAGCATGGTGGCTATAAATACGCCACGCAGGGCATAGTCCATACGCTTGTACATGAAAAACAAAAATGGCAGCAAGTTTACCAACAGGCTAAGTGTAAATACCTTACTGGCCTGACCGGGCATTTTAAACAATAGCTTTGTAAAAGGCATAAGGCCTTCGCCTTGTCCCCATAAGTTATATAATATTACTAAGCCTATTAGCGGACATAAAGCGCCCAGTATAAAACCTACTATAGGTATGTTACCCTTCATATTTAGATATTAGCAGCTGCAAGATACAACGGCTTTGGCTAAATGCTTCTCTAAAAAATTAAAGTAGAATATTGAGCATGTTATATATATTTACAAATATTATGGCACACCTTTTGTTTTAAGGTTAGCACTAAACAATACAGACAAATACAACAGAAAAAATCTACTTTATGAAGAAGCTGATTCTATTATTGGCAACTGCCGCTGCGCCACTATTTTCTTTTGCTCAAGGTTGCATAACTATTTTCTCTGAGGATGGAGATCGTTTTTACCTGGTACTTAACGGTGTGAAACAAAATCCCACTCCACAAACTAATGTGCACATAGACGGACTTAACAACCAATACTATAGTGCTAAAATATTGTTTGAAGACAAAACAAAACCGGAGATAACTAAAAACATACCTGTTACCGACCCGGGCACCAACGATTTTGCTGATGTAACCTATAAAATAAAACGCACTAAAAGCGGACAAATGGTAATGCGTTATTTTTCGGCAACACCTATAGTGCCTAACTATGTGGCACCGCCAGATATGTATGTAATGCACTACGGACAAGCACCTGTAGCTACTAGCGGCACAGTAACACAAACTACCCAAACTACTACAGTAAGTTCGGCAGCACCTAATGGCGCTAATGTAAACATTAATGCCGGCGGCATGAATATGAATGTAAACATACAAGACCCAGATGGTGGTGGCGGCGTTAGCATGAATATGAATGTAAATGACGGCAGTGGCTATACTCGCAGCAACAGTACTACTACCACTACTACTACATATACTACCACATCTAGCTCTACTACTGCACAACCTGTTTATAACTCTCAACCGGTGCAAGGTAGCGGCTGTGGCTATGCCATGACTCCTACAGACTTTGCTGCAGCAAAACAAACGATAGGTAAATCTTCGTTTGACGATACCAAACTATCTACAGCTAAATCTATACTAGCATCTAACTGTATGAGCACCGACCAAATAATGCAAGTGTGCAAAATGTTTAGCTTTGAAGATAACAAACTAGAATTTGCTAAGCATGCGTATAGCCGCTGCACCGATCCTAAAAACTACTTTAAAATAGGTTCTATCTTCACTTTTGATAGTAATAAAGAAGCACTTAACGAGTTTATAGGTCAGTAAGACTTTAGAAATACACTCTATTTATTGGGCCGATTTGCTAGCTGCAAATCGGCCTATTTTTTGTTGCTAATTGAAGTAAGCCATTAAACCACCTGCTTAGTTACGGCTATTATACTTTAACCAGTCATAAGGGCAAGAAGGGGCTACTTATAGGGAAAGAAGCATCATTGAGCTATATGTGTTTACTACAAACGTACAGTTGCACAGTTATATAGATACCACCTAAAACAGCGAACCTAAAACAGCGCGGGCTCTGCGGATGCAGAGCCCGCGGCAATTATTGTTTTAACATGGGTTGGGTACGCCATATTTTTCAATTATTGAATTGTTGCGTGTTTTTCTTCTTGCACGTT
>CAYWUY010000004.1:72530-82702 GCA_964461535.1 uncultured Flavipsychrobacter sp. | reverse complement strand
GCACAGTTATATAGATACCACCTAAAACAGCGAGGGCTCTGCATCAGCATAGCCCTCGGCAACTATTGTTTAAACATGGGGTTGGTTACGCCATATTTTTCAATTCTTCAATTCTTGCTTCTTTATCTTCTTCCACTTTTAGTGAATCGCTCTTATCCATATCTACTAGTACAGGAGAAGCCACGAAGATAGAAGAGTAAGTACCGGTGAACACACCTATCAACATTGCAAATGCAAAACCTCTTGTTGCCTCACCACCTACTACAAACAATATTACCAAGGTAATGAATACTGTTAATGAAGTCATGATAGTACGGCTAAGTGTATCGTTGATAGCGCGGTTGATAACAGATACTTTATCCTCATGCGGATTTTTACGGAAGTATTCACGTATACGGTCGAATACGATAACGGTATCGTTCATAGAGAAACCTACCACAGTAAGAATAGCCGCAATGAAGTGCTGATCTATTTCTAGAGCGAAAGGCACTTTACCTTTAAAGTACGAGAACACCGCAAGCGTAATACATATATCGTGCAACAATGACAAGATAGTACCCAAAGAATACTGCCATTTGCGGAAACGAATGAATATGTATAAGAAGATAGCTGCTAATGACAATATAGTAGCCCATACAGCACCTTGTTTCAAATCGTCAGATATGGTAGGCAATACAGTAGTACTTTGTTGTAGATAGTTTCTTTTGAAAGTTTCTACGCTTGTACCAGCAGGTATTAAGTTCTCACCAGTTAAACCTTCTACTAGTTTTTCTTCTACTTGCTTATCTATATCTTGTCCAGGTTTTTCTATCATATAAGCAGTAGTAATTTCCATCTGCTTATCGTTACCAATAGTTTTTACTGTAGGATATTCACCGAAGTATTTTTTCAATTTAGCTCTTACATCTTCAGTAGTTAAAGACTTATCAAATTTCACTCTGTAGCTTCTACCACCGCTGAATTCTACACCTTTATCAAAGCCTACCCAGAAGGTGCTGATACCCATTAATAATACTATAACAGATATTACATAAGTGTATTTACGAGCCTCAACAAACTTGAAGTGTGCTTTCTTAAACATAGACTTAGAAAGACCAGTGAAGTAGTTGAAGTGACGACCACGTTGTGTGTAGATGTCAGTAATTAGTCTTGATACCAATATACCGCAGAACAATGATAACAGGATACCAATGATTTGGGTAGTAGCAAAACCTTTTACAGGACCAAGACCAAATATAAATAGGATAATAGCTGTAATTAAGGTAGTGATGTGACCATCTAATACCGGAGCGTAAGACCTGCGGTAACCATCTACCACGGCATCGTGGTAAGACTTACCACCGGTAAGCTCTTCTTTAATACGCTCAAAGATGATAACGTTAGTATCCACCGCCATACCTACAGTAAGCACCAAACCGGCAATACTTGCCATAGTTAAAGTAGCGCCTAATAGAGATATAGAAAGAATACCTATTGTAAATAACAAGTTTAATATCAATGATATGTTAGCAACTATACCACCAGTGTTGTAGTAAACCAGCATTAAACCAAAGATTACTACGAAAGAGATGATTAACGAGTTGATACCTTTATCAATGTTTTCAGCACCAAGAGTAGGACCTACTACTTGCTCAGCAACTATATGTGCAGGAGCAGGAAGTTTACCTGATTTCAATATGTTAGCTAAGTCGCTTGCTTGCTCTACAGTAAAGTTTCCTGAGATTTCAGTGTTACCAGAAGGAATTTCACCTTGTACGCGAGGGCAAGAGTATACTTTATCATCAAGTACTACAGCTACAGAACGGCCTACGTTACGACCCGTCATTTCTTTCCAAATGCGAGAACCTGTAACGTTCATTTCCATAATTACACCTTGCTTACCTGTAATTGGGTTGTAGTCGTTACGAGCATCAGTAATGTTATCACCTTCCAATTTAGCAGTTCCACCAGGAGGCACTTTTACAGCATATACAAAAAGAACAGGGTCTTTTTTGTCAGCAGCACCGTATAATAAACGAACGTTTGGAGGTAGTTTATTTTTTACTACATCTAAAGCCAACATTTTGTTGAACTTAGCAGTATCTTTTTTCAATAAGCGACCTACTATAGCACCAGGCACAAATTGATTTTGTTGGTCAACAAACGGAGCCATTATCATAAATAATGGATTTTTGTCTCTAATCTCTTTATCCTTAGCGCTTGTAGTGTCTTTACCGTTTTTAGCTGTGCTTTTATCTTCACCTAATAAAGATTTCAAGCTACCTTCTTTCTTAGAAGTATCAGCAGCAGCAGTTTTACTAGTGTCGCTTCCTGCAGTTGCAGCAGTTTTGCTAGTATCGCTAGTAGCAGTATCATCTTTAATACCGGCTAGGTAACGCGCTAATGCATCATTAGCAGCACTGATAGCAGGGAAAATCTCTTCGTTGTTATACGTTTCAAAAAACTGAAGTTTAGCAGTTGATTGTAAATAAGAACGTACACGCTCAGGATTAGTTACACCGGCTAACTCTACAGAGATGATACCTTTATTCTCATCTAAGTTTAGGTTAGGGCTGGCAACACCAAATTTATCTATACGCGCTTGCAATACATTATAAGTACGCTTAATAGCCGCTTTAGCCTCTTTGTTTAATTCATTAATAACTTCTTTGTTAGTAGAAGTTCTTAAGATATTTTTCTCAGATGGCTTTATGAACAATGAAGCCAAATTCCCGTTAGGGTTTTGAGATTCATAAGCCTGACCAAATAACGTTATAAAGTTAGCTTGGCTGTTAGCTTTTTGAGCGTTAGCAGTGTTAATAGCCTTATTCAACACCGGATCTTTCGGGTTGTTAGACATAGAGCGCACCATTTCGTCTAGGCTTACCTCAAGAGTTACGTTCATACCTCCTTGTAAGTCAAGACCCAATTTCAACTCTTCAGCTTTAGCAGCATCAAGAGTATACTTTTTAATACCGATGTTGAAGATAATTTCACTCCCCATACTATCGGTAATGGCTTGCAATCTGGTTTCAACCAACTTCTTCAACGAATCTCCGGTAGCACCCGGATAAGCTGCTTTAACTTCCTTCTCAGCTTGGGCTTGCATCTTCTTCTCCTGATTCTTTACCACAAACGTGATAGATAGCTGGTAAAGTGCAAATAGGATAAGTGCGACGGTAAAAAATTTTACCAAACCTTTTAATTGCATAGGTTTTAATTCAATTAATATTACGTAATATGTTTAAACAAGTGGGCAAAGATAGCATTTAATATAAAAATGTAAAGCCCAACTGCAAGAATAGGGATTTTTTTCATTGAAAACTCCAACAATACCTATATTTTAGATATAACGGCCTCATTTTTAATATTAGGTTTATATATTATCGAAGTCTTTCTGCTGCTCCAAGGCTAAATAAGGAAAAATCATATTTAACAGGATCATCAGCATCAAGCATTCTTAAATACTCAGTTATAGCTATGGCATTTTTCCAATCGGCCTTTTCGCTATCTGTTATGCCTATCCTGTGCGACACCCTTGCCACATGCACATCTACAGGACATACCAGCTGGTAGGGCTTAATTTTTTTCCATAGCCCAAAGTCTACACCACTATTATCTGTTCTTACCATCCACCTTAGGTACATATTCAGCCTTTTGCAGGCCGAGTTACGATCGGGTGTAGCCACATGTTTACGTGTACGTTCAGGATGCTCGCCCGCAAAAAAATTATTATAAAATGTACGCAAAGCATTACCCACATCTTCATATATATAGGTATCATCGGGCACAAAAGCGTCTTCTAGACTATCATGCTTTAAATAATTATGGTGTAGCACCTCTATAAAATAAAGTAAATCAGTGGCATTAAAAGTTCTATGCACAAAACCCAAACACTTTTTAAGGTCGTTATCGGTATGATGTAGGATAAAGTCGTGTGGGGCATTATCCATAATATGCATTAGCCTATTAGCGCTATTTATAATGCTGGTTCTATTTCCCCAGGCTATAGTGGCTGCAAAAAAGCCTGATATTTCTATATCCTGCTTTTTTGTGTATTTATGAGGAATACAGATGGGGTCATCGGCAATAAAATTGGATGTATTATATATTAGCAGTTTTTCGTCTAAAAGGTATTTTATATTGTCACTACTGCTTTTCATCTTGTAAATATAGCTACACATTGCTACTATTTACCCTTATTTATATGGGCTGGCAGTATGCCAATAGTATATTATGTATTACTTTTACTCTGTTTTTATACATACATATTATGAGTAATAATACAACTCGTCCATTACGTGTATTGGTTGCTAAGGTAGGTTTAGACGGCCACGACAGAGGAGCCAAAGTAATAGCTACCGCGCTAAGAGATGCCGGCATGGAAGTTATCTACACCGGACTACGCCAAACACCTGAAATGGTGGTAAATGCTGCCCTACAAGAAGACGTAGATGCTATAGGCATAAGTATACTTAGCGGTGCCCACATGACCGTATTCCCTAGGGTGCTAAGCCTTATGAAAGAAAAAGGATTATCTGACGTATTGCTTACCGGTGGTGGCATAATACCTGAAGACGACATTAACGAACTGAATAAACTAGGCGTGGGTAAACTGTTTAACCCAGGTGCGCACACTAGCGAAATAGCTGAATATATAAACGAGTGGGTGGCACAAAACCGCAGAAACTAAACCTTACTTTTACAATTATAAACTATAACAAACCACACTTTACCTATATGTATACTTCGATATTAACCAATCTAGAAAATGGCATCCTGACCATAACAATAAACCGTCCTGACAAAATGAACGCCCTTAACAAGTATGTAGTTGAAGAGGTAGGACAGGCTATGGAAGAGGTGTATAATAACCCTGAAATAAAAGCAGCAATAATTACCGGTGCAGGCGAAAAAGCATTTGTAGCGGGTGCAGATATTACAGAATTTAATGGCTTAGGCAAAGAGGGTGGTTCTGCCCTAGCACAAAAAGGGGCCGACTTGGTATTTAACAAAATAGAGAATTGTCCTAAACCCGTAATTGCAGCCGTAAACGGCTTTTCTTTAGGTGGTGGTTGCGAGCTAGCTATGGCTTGCCACTTCCGTATAGCTTCTGAAAATGCTAAGTTTGGCCAGCCGGAAGTAAACTTGGGTTTAATACCTGGTTACGGTGGCACACAGCGCCTTACACAATTGATAGGTAAGGGCAAAGCTATGGAACTACTAATGACGGCTGACATGATAGGGGCTGAAGAAGCTAAAAGCTTAGGACTTGTAAATCATGTAGTTGCGCAAGCAGAGTTGCTTAATAAAGCTAAAGAAATACTCACTAAAATATTAACCAAAGCACCTATAGCCATATCGTATATAATAGAGCTGGTAAATACTGCCGCTAAAGGAGAAACTACCGGATTTGAGAATGAAATAACCCATTTTGGAGCTTGTTTCGCCACAAATGATATGATTGAAGGTACTACGGCTTTTGTAGAAAAAAGAAAAGCTGTATTTAAAGGAAATTAATTTATATCTTCAATCCTCAAAACTATATAACTCATGCGGGCTAATATATTCCGTAAGCTTTTTCTGATGTTTGTCGGATTTTTAAGCTTTACAGGTGCCATAGCACAAGACGCATCTCGTATCTATGTAGAAAAAACCGGATGGTCTGTAGGTCTTAACATAGGCTGGACAGATTTATGGGGAGATGTGGGGACTAAGTCTTTTATAGATCACTATGTAAACAGTAAGTATTTTGACAATTTCTCGGGCATGTTGGGTGTACAAGGACGATACACCATACATCCATGCCTTAGTGTAAGAGGTATGTTGAGTGCCGGAACTTTGTTTGCAACAGATGAATGGAACTATGACAAAGCTCAACTGGTAACTACACAGCTAGCTGATGCCTATCAGAGATTTGCTCGTAATCAACGTGTTAGAACTTACGTTGGAGAGTTCAATACTATGATGGAGTTTACACCTTTCCGTAGAAATCCTGAAAGTAGAAAGGCGCACCGCAGAGGACAGCCTTATATTGCTGCCGGTCTTGGTATGTTTTACTTTGTGCCTACAGCACAGGTAGGGTTAAGTGATAAATATGAAAACATCTCTAACCTAAACATTGAAGGTAATGGCTGGGGAGATGGTTATCCTAAAAAGTTCTCTCAATTTCAGGTAGAAATACCTATGGCTATTGGCTATCGTTGGGATTTAAGTTCTCAATTCACTTTAGGTGTAGAGTATTTATTCCGCAAAACCTTCTGCGATTACCTAGATGGCGTTAGTGCTAAGTATGTAGACCCTAAGCTTTACTACACTCACTTATCTGCCAGCGAGGCTAATTTAGCTGTGCTTATTCAGGATAAAGGATATCTAGCGTATCTAGCACCAAGAAATAAAGGTGGCGAAATGCGTGGCGACCCTACCAACACAGACAGTTACTCATCTTTACTGGTAACGTTCTACTACAAGCTTAAAAAGCGCGATAAAGAGTGGTGGTAAACTACTACATGATAATTACTATTAAAAAGGAGATGTTGCGAACATCTCCTTTTTTAATTATCTCTATACCCTTGCTCGCCAAGGTATTTCAGGCGCATTATTAATATGGCTAATGTACCTAGCCAAAACAAATAAATAGTCAGACAATCGGTTGAGGTATTGTATTACCACAGGTGGTATTACTTCCCCCTCTTCCTGCATACCCACGCATAGGCGTTCAGCCCTTCTGCATACGCAGCGCGCCACATGACAGGTAGAGGATGCTAAATTGCCTCCCGGCAATATAAATGAACGCATCTCGGGCAACACCTCATTCATTTCATCTATCCTAGCTTCTAGCCATTCTGCATCATGCTCGTGTATGTCCGGCAGCTTCATTTTTACTTCTTTATCAGGATTGGTGGCCAATACTGCCCCTACGGTAAACAATCTATCCTGTATTTCTCTTAGCTGTTCAGTTATGGCTGCATTCGCACACATATCATTCACCATACCTATATACGAATTCAACTCATCTACAGTCCCGTAACTTTCTATACGTATATGGTTTTTCGGCACCCTTACACCACCTATTAGGCTAGTACCACCCTTATCTCCTGTTTTAGTATATATCTTAAACATAGCGTTTCTTATTTTCTAATATCAGATTCTACTACTCCATCCCTTACTCTTATTATCCTTTTGGTATAGTTGGCTATATCTTCCTCGTGCGTCACTAGCACTACCGTATTACCCTGAGCATGAATATTACCAAACAACTCCATAATTTCTACTGATGTTTTGGTATCCAGGTTTCCGGTAGGTTCATCGGCTAGTAGTAGAGACGGATTATTTATTAATGCTCTGGCTATTGCTACCCTTTGGCTTTGTCCTCCGCTCAGTTCGTTAGGCTTATGGTGTGCTCTATCATTCAAGCCCACTTTTTGCAGCATTGCTCTAGCTCTTTCTTCTCGGTCTTTTTTAGACACTCCGCAGTAGATAAGCGGTAGTGCCACATTTTCCCAAGCTGTAAGCCTAGGCAAAAGGTTGAACTGCTGAAACACAAAGCCTATTTCTACATTTCTCACATCTGCCAACTGGTCGTCTTCCATACGGCTCACATCTTTTCCATTCAATATGTAAGTGCCGGATGATGGGGTATCTAAACAGCCCAATATATTCATAAGCGTAGACTTGCCCGAGCCTGATGGCCCCATAAGTGCTACATATTCATTTTTACATATATCTAGCTCAATGCCCTTTAGCACAGGTAGTTCTTGCTTGCCTAAGTAGTAGCTTTTCTTGATACCTTGTAAATGTATTACCTCTTCCATTGGGGCGGGCTATTAATTTTATTTAGTTGTAGTTTTTAAAAGTAAGCAACATCTTGCCTCGTTTCCAAAAATACACATAATTTCACCCTCAGAATGTTGTCTTTTCCAAATTGCAAAATAAACATAGGGCTATATGTAACCCAAAAAAGACCGGATGGCTATCATAATCTGGAAACTCTTTTTTATCCCCTACCCCTCACCGATGTACTTGAATTTGTACCGGCACCGGAAAGTAAAATGCACTTAAGTGGGCTTAGCGTAGCCGGCAATACAGATAATAATTTGGTTTGGAAAGCCTATATGCTGCTACAACAACATTACCCAGAGCAAATACCTCAATTAGATATTTACCTGCATAAAAATATACCCATGGGTGCGGGTATAGGCGGAGGCTCGGCCGATGGCTCTTTTATGCTATCTATGCTCAACCAAGCCTATGAATTAGGCCTAAGCAAACAACAGCTAGCGCAATATGCCTTACAACTAGGTAGCGATTGTCCTTTTTTCATATACAACACACCAATGTTTGCCAGTGGGCGCGGCGAAGCACTTGAAAGCATATCGCTTGATTTAAGTGCTTACAGCATTCAGCTTATTTGTCCTGAGGTGCATGTATCTACCAAAGAAGCATTTAGCACACTAAGCCCTAGTCCGGCTCCTTTTCACTTAAAAGACATTAACGCTCTACCCATAACTGAGTGGAAAAACCGGATTAGCAACGATTTTGAAAAAACGGTTTTTGCTATTCATCCTGCACTAGCTACAATTAAAGAAAGCTTATACCGGCAAGGTGCTATATATGCCAGCATGAGTGGCAGTGGGTCTAGCATTTATGGTATTTTCCCAAAGGGTGCCAAAGCACACATAAACAGCACTGTAGCTTTTAAAGATGTTTATGTTGAGCACCTAAAAAGCTATACACAAGACTAATCTATTGGGTAATACATTTTAGTTTTAGAGAACTTCCCTATTTGGCTTACTTTCTTTAGTGCTGTTTTTATACCTGCTATTCCGCGTGCATTAATAAGTAATATGGGGCGCTCTTTTTCATCTATAAAAAAGTAGATACCTTCTTTGTAAGTAGCTTGCTTTTGCAAAGCAGTAAACTTCTGCTTTAGGGTATCTAGCGTTTTCTCATTGTCTTTAAACACATAAAGAATCTGTACTCCATTTGATGTTTGTAAAAGCTCTAGCACATCTTTATCCAATATAGGAAAAGTGCTGTAGTTACTTGATATCCTGAAACTTCTATTCATTTCAGACATTATTTGCGAATACTCTTCATGCACCTCGGTAGACACGTATACGTGTACTCTATTCATGATGTTTTCCACCTCATAATCAGCATCAGGAAATGTACTCTCAAATATTTTTATTGCAGTATCTACAAAAGCAGCATCTATGGTTTTGTCTTGCCTTAAATAACTGGCCACTATTGGGTACAGTGCATGCGCATACTTATTAATATAGCCATCGTTATACCAATCTCCGGTATCTTGCCTACCGGTTATATACCAGTAAGACCAGCCATTACCCAAAGTAGTAGCTAATGCCTCATCTAAATAATTATAGGCATAGGTAGCAGCATTCCATTTTCTTTTTTTAAACAGCGTATCTATTTTCCATTGCAAATGTTTAGGCTGCTCCTCATATAACACATGGCACATTTCATGTATGGCTACACTAGTTTTAATATCTATATCTTGCTCTTGCGACAGCAGGCCCACTATTAAGCTATTACTATGTGGTGTGGCCGTAGTTATACCTTTACTTCCCGGTATGGTATATGCTGCTACTGCAAAAGGGATATTCGACTTCCATATGCTGCCGTAAAAGGTACTGATTTTGCTAAAGGCCTCGTTAATCTTCTTATCGCGCTTATTCAACTGTTTTACTTGCTTTTTCAACCTGTGACCATACTTTTTCTCTATACTATTAGTATACAATACTTCTGCCTTAGCTAGTATATCTACTAGCTCTACGTACTGCTCGTTAGGTACTATACCTATAAGGTTACTGTAAAACTCATCCATACTAGCAGACATTACCGACCATCTTTGTATTTGCTCGTAGGTGGTCTTGGGCTTTAGTCTTTCTTCAGGATAGCCAGGCACATCGTACCTATAGTCTATATTCATACCGGTATACTTATCTACCAGATCAGCCAGTTTTAGAGAATCTTCTTTATCTAGCGAAGACCATATGTAATCAAAAAATGTGGGAGACGCCCTAGGATAGCGCGCTGCTGCTTCCATATACATAAGTACTGCAGTGGGCTTACTGTATTTAAAATACATTTGCTTGGCAATAGCACTATTAGTTATGCATAATACTAGCACATTAACCCATGTATATAGCAACACCTTTTTCATAAGCCTA
>CAYWUY010000004.1:63584-72430 GCA_964461535.1 uncultured Flavipsychrobacter sp. | reverse complement strand
AATACCTAAAGGGCTATATAAAAGTCACTTTGATGTAGCACCTGTAACCCTACCTATTAAGGAATGGATAGCAAGAGTATTACAGCAAATAAAATGCGAACTGATATACATAGAAATAATAGACAGTAACACCCTAAGATGCCTTACAAGCCTACTCTAGTTTTTGCGAGCTATTAGCATGTAATGATTGAAAATATAGGCCTCACCTAACAAAACTGAGGATAATACCTTACAGCCCGGAGCCTCAAGCATGTTGGTATATTCGGCTTCATCGTATTGGTGCGGATGCAATACATCTCCCGGGCCTATTCTAAAAATACTTTTTAGCCAACCTCTGTTATGTGCATCTATGGTAACTATGATATAGCCGCCCGGCTGTGCCAAGGATACCAACTTTTTAAACCCGGCCTCAATATCGCTAACGTGATTAATGGCATTCATGCAAAATACATACTGATATTGGCGGGTATCTTCATAGCTTTCTATGGGAGATACCACAAATGTAGCATTAGGATAAGCGGCTCTGTTAAACACCTCTAAGTCTTGTTCGTACTTATCCAACAGAGGGTCTACTGCCGTTACTTTTTGCTCGTTAAGCACTATATACAAGCCCGATGGCCCGCAGCCCATGTCTATAACGCTATCTCCGGGCTGCACAGTAAATACAGGCGCACACTTAGCTAATATATCTTTCCAGTAAAGCTGCTTTTTGTGGAGATAATCGTTTTTTTCTTTTTTCTTCAAATAAGATCTCCACCAGATAATTTCAAAAAATTGTGCCAGTTTCCATCTTAGTCTCATGAGTATTTCTTGTAAATATTGCTACTAAAGATACTTCTATTATCTGTATTACATCTAAAAAAAGCATCTCGCCCGGTTGGGGCGAGATGCTGATGAATATATTGTTAACTACTGCTATTACAGCGTACGTTTAACTTCTACCTCTTCGTAACCTTCTATGATATCGCCTGTGCGAACATCATTGTAGTTTTTAACAGATAGACCGCACTCGTAACCGGTAGCTACTTCTTTCACATCGTCTTTGAAGCGTTTTAGTGAGCCTAGTTCGCCCGAATACACCACTATACCATCTCTTACAAGATTTATGCGGGTATTGCGCGATATTTTACCATCCAATACATAACATCCGGCAATGGTACCCACACCAGTGATTTTGTAGGTTTCACGCACCTCAACGTTACATACGGTACGTTTTTCAACTTTAGGCTCAAGTAAGCCTTCCATGGCGCTCTTAATTTCTTCAATAGCGTCGTAGATAATTGAGTAAGTACGTATTTCTATATTCTCCTGATCAGCCAAACGTGATGCTTGAGATGATGGACGAACTTGGAAACCAACGATGATAGCATCTGATGCTGTTGCTAACAATACATCGCTCTCGGTAATTTGTCCCACACCTTTGTGTACCACTTTTACGGCCACCTCAGCAGTACTTAGTTTTTGTAATGAGTCACTCAAGGCCTCTACAGAACCATCAAAGTCACCTTTAATGATGATACCCAGCTCTTTAAAGTTACCCAATGCCAAACGACGACCAATTTCATCAAGCGTAATGTGCTTACGAGCGCGTATACCTTGCTCGCGCATAATCTGACTACGATGGTTAGCTACTTCTTTAGCTTCATTCTCATCTTCATATACTTTAAACTTCTCACCCGCTTGTGGTGCACCGTTAAGACCTAATACCTGAACCGGAGCTGAAGGACCTGCCTTGGTAACACGCTGACCACGCTCGTTGAACATAGCCTTAATTTTACCATAGTACTGTCCGCACACTATCATATCTCCTTGCTCTAGTGTACCATTTTGTACTAGTATAGTACTTTGGTAACCACGGCCTTTATCTAGTGAAGCCTCAATTACAGAACCTGTAGCTGTCCTATCCGGATTAGCTTTAAGATCTAGCATTTCTGCTTCCAACCCTATTTTTTCTAATAAAACGTCTATGTTAAGACCTTTTTTAGCACTTATCTCTTGGCTTTGGAATTTACCACCCCAATCTTCAACAAGGATGTTCATTTGTGCTAGTTGCTCCTTAATTTTCTCAGGATTAGCACCATCTTTATCTATTTTGTTGATGGCAAATATCATAGGTAGGTTAGCCGCTTGTGCGTGCGATATTGCTTCTTTTGTTTGAGGCATTATGGCATCGTCGGCAGCTACTACTATCACCGCTACGTCGGCTACCTTAGCACCACGAGCACGCATGGCGGTAAACGCTTCGTGACCCGGAGTATCTAGGAAAGTAATTTTCTTGCCAGTAGCAGTTAATACTTGGTATGCACCAATGTGCTGGGTGATACCACCCGCCTCACCGGCCACCACATTAGCACTACGTATATAGTCTAGCAAAGAGGTTTTACCATGGTCAACGTGACCCATTATGGTAACGATAGGCGCACGTGGCAACAAATCTTCTTCGTTGTCTACTTCTTCCTCTTCTTCTTCACCATCTTGCTGTAGGTTAATAAACTCAACTTCATATCCGAACTCGCTGGCAACTAGCTCTATCACCTCAGCATCTAAGCGCTGGTTGATAGACACCATGATACCCAAGTTCATACACTTGCTGATAACTTCGGCAAAGCTTACATCTAACAAACTAGCCAACTCACTTACAGATATAAACTCTGTTACCTGTATAATATTACCTGATTCAGAGTTTTCTGCAGCAGCGCGTTTTTCAGCCATTTCATCGCGCTTATTACGACGATATTTAGCCTTTAAGTTTTTGCTTCTTGTGCTACCCGATAGTTTGGCTTGCGTCTCGCGGATTTTGTCCTGAATTGCTTTTGCATCAATTTCTTGCTGCTGTGGCGTAATAGGATCTTGATGTCTGCGATTGTTGCCTTGGTTTCTTCCGCCCTGTTGGTTGTTACCACCATTGCGGTTATTGTTATTACCACCAGGTCTATTATTGCCACCAGGTCCGCCTTGACGGTTGCCTTGTTGGTTGTTATTACGGTTGTTATTATTACCACCAGGACCGCCTTGACGATTGCCTTGTTGGTTGTAATTACCACCAGGTCCGCCTTGGCGATTACCGCCACCTTGTTGTTGGCCTCCTCTGTTTTGAGGGCCACCTTGACCACCACCTTGTTGTGGTTGTCCGGGTTTAGGTGCATTAGGACGGTTTTCTACCGGTATGCGCTTGCGCTTACGTTTTTCTTTTTCAGAAATTCTGTTGTTACCGCTAGGCTGAGAAACAGGTAATTCTATCTTACCTATAATCTTAGGTCCCTCTAGCTTAGGGGCTTTCATTTCTATATGCTCCGGCTTCTCTCCCTCATCATCTCCCTCATTACTACTAGGCTCGGCAGGTGTTACTTCTTGTTTTACAGGCTCAGCCACTACTACAGGCTCTGCTTTTACCACAGGAGCCGGAGGTGGCGGAGGAGGTGCTGCTGCTTTAGGTGCTTCTACCACAGGGGCAGGAGGCACTACTACTTCAGCTACAGGCTCTGCTTTTGGTGCTACAGCTTCAGTAGGTTCTACCTCAGCACTAGCTTCAGCTTTAGCATCTTTTTTCTTAGGTGCTGCGCCTTTTTTAGGTCTGGAAGAAAGGTTCATCTCATCCAGATTTATTTTACCTAATATATTAGGTCCTTCAATTTTTGGTGCTTTTACCTCTACATGCTGTGCAGGCTCTTCCTTAGCAGCGGCAGGAGCCTCTTCGGCTACCGGCTGTGGAGCAGGTGCAGGTGCTACTGCCTCCACTACCTTTTCTTCAGCAACAGGTGCCGGAGCTGGTGGTGGCGGTGGTGCTGGTGCTACCTCTACAGGTGCAGCCTTAGGCACCTCCTGTACTACAGGTTTAGCAGCCTCTTTTGGCTTTTCAGCAACAGGTGCCGCAGGTGCGGCAGCAGCAGGCTTCGCTTCTTCTTTTTTAGCAGGAAGTTCAAGCGATTCTTTAGCCTTTTTCAAATTGTCAAACATCGACCCTTTAGGCAATGCAATCTCATCGCTCTTCTTTTTCACCAGTTTATCCTTGGCAAACTCAACCTGAAGGGCATCATACATTGGCTCGGTGAGCTTGGTACTAGGGCTGTTCTTTACCTCAAAGCCTTTACCGGAAAGATACTCTATGAGCGTCTCCTTTCCAATATTGAACTCCTTTGCAGCTTCTAGTAACCTAGGTGTCTTGTTTATTATTGTCGTCATTAGTCTATTTTCCTTGTCAAAAGTTTTCTCGGATAGGTGTCCGATAAGCATTTAACACTACAAACCTACTCATTTTATCCCTAATTTCAGAGGTTTTGCCGTGCCTTTGTGTATAAATAGCCTTATTTGGGTAATTAATGACCCACATACGGGCTATTTGACCGATTGCAGGCTGCTTAGGCCTGCAATCGACTTTTTTTATTCTTGTTCTTCTCTAAATTCTGCTTCTAATATGCTACGCAACTCTCTTACAGTCACTTCCTCTAAATCCGTTCTGCGTACCAACTCTTCTACCGATAAATCTAATACGCTTAATGCTGTGTCGCAGCCTATGCGCTTCAATTCGTCTAGTATCCAAGGTTCTATCTCATCGCTAAATTCGTCTAGATCTATATCAAAGTCTACATCTTCTTGTACATCGCGGAACACATCTATTGAATATCCCGTTAACTCTTGTGCCAATTTAATGTTTACACCCTTCTTACCTATAGCTAGCGATACCTGATCCGGGTCTAAATACACATCAGCTGTCATTTTCTCCGAATCAACATTAATTTTATTGATACGTGCCGGAGTTAATGCGCGTTGCAATAGCAATTGCACATTGGTAGTATAGTTAATGATATCTATATTCTCGTTGCGCAACTCTCTTACTATACCGTGTATACGGCTACCCTTCATACCCACGCAAGCACCCACTGGATCTATACGGTCGTCATAGCTTTCTACGGCTACTTTGGCACGCTCGCCCGGCTCGCGCACTATTTTCTTAATTACTATTAAGCCATCTAGTATCTCAGGAACCTCTATTTCTAGTAATTTTTCTAAGAAAGATGAATGCGTACGGCTAAGTATAATAACCGGAGTATTGTTACGCATCTCTACTTTTTTAACTACAGAGCGTACTGTTTCTCCCTTTTTAAAGAAGTCTGTTGGTATTTGCTCCGATTTAGGCATTATTAGCTCATTGCCCTCATCGTCTAGCAACAACATTTCTTTTTTCCATATTTGGTATACTTCGCCTGTTATTATTTCACCCACGCGATCGGCATACTTTTTCAATAGGTTGTTTTTCTTCAGGTCGCCTATACGTGCAGCCAGGGTTTGCTTAGCAGCTAGTATAGCACGTCTGCCAAAGTGCACCACATCTACCTCTTCATACACCTCTTCACCTACGTTATAGTCAGCTTCTATTTTTATAGCTTCAGTATATGGTATTTGGGCGTTCTCATCTTCTACCATGTCATCTTCCACTACCATCCTTCTGCGGAATATCTCTAAGTCACCTGTTTGGTCGTTTACGATAACATCAAAATTCTCATCGCTACCGTATTTCTTACGTAATAGCGTTTTGAATACATCCTCCAGAACCCTCATTAGGGTAGGCCTATCTATATTTTCGGCTTCTTTAAACTCCTGAAAGGAATCAATGAGATTGATACTAGGCATATACTGTCATTTTTATTGCTGTAGTTGCCGCTTTGGGCCGCTACATTTTAGCGTTAAAAAATTATTTGAACTACTGTTTTTTTAATATTGGCAAAAGGCACTTCTACTGGCACCGGCTCTTTAGCCTTAGGTTTTTTCACTTCCAGGGTCACCATATCATCGGTTACGGCAGTCATCATTCCTGTAGTTTCTTTACCCTCTGCATCTGTTATGGTCACCTTCCTACCCACATTCTTTTTATACTGGCGCATTTGCACTAGTGGCTCGTCTACACCGGGGCTAGACACCTCTAGCGAAAAATCGCCATCCGGAAACATACCCGATGCTTCCAACTCTGCATATAGCTTTCTATTTACGCTGATGCTCTTCTCTACCGAAAATCCGCTATCGGCATCTAAAAACACCTTTACGTTATTGGTAGGCTTTATCTTGATGTTTACCACAAACATGTCGGTATTATCAAGCATAGGCTCTAGCATAGCATATATTTTCTCTATTGTTTCGCTCATACCTAAAAAACGAGGGGACAATTATTGTCCCCTCTTCCTTTACTTTTCTTTTGCAAATGTACGTTAGTTAATAATAAAAACAAACAACATACATGCACATTTTATATTACAATATTGTTAAAGCATTTTTTAGCGGGCTATCCACTGTTGCAAAGCATCGGCCAAATTCCTGTCGTTGGCCAGCCTTGGCACTTTATTTTGCCCGCCCAGCTTGCCTATAGAGCGCATATATTCTATAAAAGCATTTTTCTGCATGGGGCGTATGCGCAGCGTTTGCAAGATGCCACCTTTTATCAGGTCGTCATAATATATGTTCTTCACACGCAGGTTATCATCTACCACCTGGGCAAATGCCGCTAAGTCGTTGGGGTTCTCTGCAAACTCTACCAACCACTCATGGTAGGGCTTACCCGCCGCCACCTGTATTTGAGGGGCTACGGTAAACTCTGTAATACCTATATTAAACTGCTCTGCTGCTTTTAGTATAGCATACTCTACCTCTTCGCCTATAACATGCTCGCCAAAGGCCGATATAAAATGCTTTACCCTACCCGTAACCACCAGCCTATACGGATTGGTACTGATAAACCTTACCGTATCGCCAATGTTGTAGCCCCACAACCCCGCATTAGAGTTAATGATGAGCGCATAGTTGACACCCACCTGTACATCTGCCAGCGATAAGCGTGTAGCATCAGGCTTACCTATCTCGGCTGCCGGCACAAATTCAAAAAACATACCCGCATTGGTATTCAGCAGCAAGCCCTCTTTACCCACCTGGTCTTGAAAGGCAAAAAAGCCCTCCGATGCCGGAAACGTCTCTATCACATCTACCGCACCGCCCAGGCTCTCTACTATGCGGGCTTTATAGGGCTCAAAGTTTACCCCGCCATGCACTATTACCTGTAGGTTAGGAAATATCTCTTTTATTTTCTTTTGCTCTTTGCGCTCGCTCAACCAGTCAAAGTACATCTGCATCCACGGTGGAATACCGCTTATCAGCGTCATGTCTTTATCTAGGGTTTCGTTTACTATACGCTCTAGCTTTTGCTCCCAGTCTTCTATACAGTTGGTTTCGTAGCTGGGTAGCTGATTGCTTCTAAGATAGCCTGGTATAAAATGGTTAACTATACCACTAAGCCTGCCTGTAGGAATGCCGCCCACTCGCTCCATCTCCGGCGAACCCGATAAAAATATCATGCGCCCATCGGCAAAGGCCGTATTACCCGTCTCGGCCATATAGCACAGTAGCGCATTGCGCGCACCATTAATATGGTAGTGTATAGACTCTTTACTTATGGGTATGTATTTAGCACCACTGGTAGTGCCCGATGTTTTAGCAAAATAGATGGGCTTACCCTTCCACAACACATTAAGCCCTCCGGCTTTTATTTTTTCTATATATGGCTTAAAAGCTTCGTAGTCGCGTATGGGCACTGCCTGCTTATACTCTTCATAGGTTTTCACCTGAGCCAGGCCATGCTCATTGCCAAAATCTGTTTTGGCACCCACCTTCAGCAGGTATTGTAACGTATCATTCTGATCTGCAACTGCCGTAGCCATTCCCTTCCTGATGCGGGAATGAATAATAGATGCATAGGGGCGAGCCAGAAACGATTTTATTTTCATTACTCTATTTTAGTAGTATGTGCCCAAAGGTATTATTATTTGCAAAGTATGCACACGCACAGCTACACCACTTAGCATATTTTATGTTAAAACCACCGCCAGGCTACTCCTCTAGTATAAGCTATTACATGCGCAAAAGATAACAGAAAGATGATTTTTAACAAATATTATTGTTCAAAATAAAAAACTGTATTACCTTTGCAAAAATATTTTAGGATTATCATGTTTGTAGTTGTAAATATTGCTGGTCAGCAATTTAAAGTAAAAAAGGATGATGAGTTGTTTGTACATCGTCTAAGCGGCAACGCAGGAGACACTGTTGAGTTCTCTGACATCCTTATGGTTAGCAAAGATGGCAATATCTCTTTTGCCAATACGGTATCTAAAGTTCAAGCTGAAATCATTACTCACCTTCAAGGCGATAAAGTAATCGTTTTCAAGAAAAAACGTCGTAAAGGATACATGAAGAAAAACGGTCATCGTCAGGCTTTGACTAAAATCAAAATCAGCGAGATTGCTTAATTTTATTTAATCAACAAGGAAAAATTAGTAAGTACAAAAAATGGCACATAAGAAGGGTGAAGGTAGCGTACGTAACGGTCGCGACTCACGTAGCAAAAGATTAGGAGTTAAAATTTTTGGTGGACAACCTGCTATCTCTGGCAACATCATCATTCGTCAAAGAGGCACTGTTTACCATCCCGGTAATAATGTAGGTCTTGGTAAAGATTTTACTATCTTCGCTTTGACTGACGGTATCGTTGAATTCCGTAAAACACGTAACAAGACATTAGTTTCCGTTAAGGAAGTTTCCGAAATCGCTCAGGCCTAATCCCCTGGCGATTTTGCCATAAAGATTTTTGTTTTTACCCTTAAATTCACAAGTTATGGCAACAGCAAAAAAAGCGGCAGCCCCAGCAAAAAAAGCGGCTCCTGCGAAAAAAGCAGCTCCTGCGAAGAAAGCAGCAGCACCAAAGGCAGCACCTGCTAAGAAAGCAGCAGCTCCTAAAGCAGCACCTGCAAAAAAAGCAGCAGCTCCTAAAGCGGCTCCTGCAAAAAAAGCAGCAGCTCCTAAAG
>CAYWUY010000004.1:0-63484 GCA_964461535.1 uncultured Flavipsychrobacter sp. | reverse complement strand
AAAAAGCAGCAGCTCCTAAAGCAGCACCTGCAAAAAAAGCAGCAGCTCCTAAGGCTGAAGCAGCAAAGAAAAACGCTGGTCCTAAAAAGGCAGCCGCTAAGAAATAAGATTATTTCCGAAGCGAATTTTAAGGAGAGATGGATGAAAATTCAATCTCTCTTTTTTTTATGCCCGGATGTTTGGGTAGTTCTACGGTGGTGTAGATAACGGGCATGCTTTAGCTTTGGAGAAATTTTTTACTATGAAGGAGAATAATCCAATTATAACACCAGAATATTTTATTGAAGCATTTACTAAACTCTATAAGATACATAGAGAAGAAATAAAAGAAAAATGCAAGTCAGCTACACAACTTACTAATTTCTACAGTACATTTTTTGATGAAATTTCTAATTTAATTAATAAAGAAACTGGACTAATTACCTACGTAGGCGAAAAAGAGTATTTAACTATTGACTTTACAATATTTGCTAACGGAAAAAATAAGTATCCGGTGCCAATAGTATGCATAGAATCGGAAAACAACTATAACGCAGATATAGATAATGAAGTCAGAAAGTTACTGTCTGTAAATGCACATCTTAAAGTGCTAGTTACACGAAGTAATTCTTTTGACGTGCTTGATAATAATAAATTGGAGGAAGATACTTTTTGGCGATATCCAATTGAAGATTTCCATAAACATAATTTATTAAATGCACCACTGATAGTAATGCTACTAAATACCGATGATACTAGCTATTCCTACAAAATATATAAAAAGTATACCCAAAAAAGGAATCCGTTTCTGATAGAGGATATTAAGCGTATAGAATGAAATTTATAGGAATTACAACTCGGCAATACTAAATAACACTAATATACATTTAATTTAATAATACTTATCTACTATGTGCTTTGATATTTTAAGAATTGAACATATACTTACCTTGTTTTTTCCTTCGTTTTTCAATTTTTGAATATTATCCATTAATTTTTTCTCATTTAGTGGTTTTACTTCTAATTCATATATAGCCTCAGCACGATTATTAATAATAAGATAAGTATTACCATCATACTCACCCAACTCAGGAAAAAGTTGTTCAGCCAATAATACTTTTTGGTTTCTATTTTTAGTCTTCGGATAGTTCTCATGATTAGCTAACTTATTAGCGTAAACACCTATCATATCATCTGGTATATAATTTTTTTGTGCATACTCAATAACTTTCTGCAATATCTTTTGCGTTTTATAAAATATATCAGCTTCTTCAACCTCATCTTCAATCGCATAGACTACACTATTTTCAATGAGATATATTGAATAATGTAAAATTTTATCTTTATATTTTTCAAGCCTTATATATTCATCATATATGTCTACATCATTGAGCCCGTTTACATAATTTAAATACTCATTATAGGTATCAGTTGATAAGTAATAATAACTGTGAAACACTATGCGTCCATTTAATGTATTTAAAACTGCTTTAAATGAATTAATTCCATCAGTATCAGGAGTAAATAGAACTGAAAGTGTCTTACCTACATTAACCTCAGCTTCAACTACTAATATATTATTTTCTTTAAACCAGTCTATTAACTGTGAATGATTCGACTGCAAATTCATATTTGTAAATAAAACTAAAAATACAGAAAATAGAAACTTTATGTGTCTTTAAATTTATCAAATAAATTCAAGTAAATTAGATTAACTGAAATGGGTACTAGTATAACAACCATTATCAAAATCTGTAAAATTATTTTTACATAATCGGATTATTTCCGATTTTTGATAAAATATTTAGCAAGTTGTCATTCACAGATACCATACAAGCCTTTGCCGAAGAACCGCTAACACATCAGGTAATGCTGCATGTGCTTGGTAAGTATAAACGTCCCAATGACAAAATAAATGAACTGGTTAAGGCTGGCATGCTTACTACCTTAAAGAAAGGACTATACATTCCGGGGCCTAAGCTGAACATACAAAAGCCAGAACCCTTTCTTATGGCTAATCATTTAAGAGGGCCTAGCTATGTATCTCTAGAATCAGCACTATCTTACTGGGGCTTTATTCCTGAGCGGGTATATCAAACTACATCAGTTACCCTACAGGCTACTAAAACATACAATACACAAGTAGGTTCATTTAGCTACCAACATCTAGCATTCCCATATTATAGTTTTGGCATTCGCAGGCTAAACCTTAGCGCAAAACAAGTAGCATTGGTGGCATCACCGGAAAAAGCCCTATGCGATAAAGTAATACTGACTAGTGGTATATTTTTACGCAGTGTAAAACAAACACTGGCATTTCTTGTAGAAGATATGCGTATAGATGAAGAATACCTACAACAGCTAAACCTAGAAGAAATGACCACCTGGCTAGAGCATGCCCCTAAAGCAAGTAGCCTAAATATGCTAATAAAAACAATAAGCACCTTATGATTAAAGAATGGCTGCAAGAATACAATCCGCAAAATCAACAAGATGCATCAGCCGCACTAAGAGAAATAATGCAAGAAATAGCTTTAGCAGGATTGCATAGAGCAGGTTTCTTTGAAAAGGCAGCTTTTTACGGAGGTACTGCATTAAGAATATTTTATGGATTAGATAGATTTTCTGAAGACTTAGATTTCTCTTTATTAGAAAAGGAAACAGATTTTTCTTTAGAACCATATTTTGATGGATTAATCACAGAATTTAAAGCAGTGGGAATGACAGTAAGTATTAAAGAAAAAAAGAAAACCACGCTATCAAGTGTAGAATCTGCGTTCCTAAAACAAGAGACGTTATGGAAAGAACTAATATTGGAAGATGTAATAAAACAAAATGGGGTAAATATATCTCCTAATATTAAAATAAAAATTGAAGTAGATCGAGTTCCACCATTAGGATTTGAAACAGAAGAAAAGCTACTATTACGACCATACTCATTTTATGTAAAATGCTTTAGGTTACCCGATTTGTTTGCCGGAAAAATGCATGCCCTTCTATTTCGCAAATGGGAGAATAGGGTAAAAGGTAGGGACTGGTATGACTTAGAATGGTATATAAAGAAAGGAACACCACTAAATATCAACCATTTTTTAATGAGAGCTATAGACAGTGGGCATTGGCAAGAAAAAGAGATGACAAAAGAACAATTTCTTAAAATATTACATCAAAAAATAGATACAGTATCGTTTGATAGTATTAAAGAGGATGCCGCTCGTTTTATATCTGATAGTAGCGTAATAAATATTTGGAATAAACAATACTTTACAGATTTGGTCAAGCACTTAAAATTCAATTAATAATACTTAGTAAAACACTCATAAGAATCCTGTAAACCCATCAAAACTGTAAAATCCCCACCACATAATCGGGAAATAACCGATTATCCACCAAATATTTTACAATAAAAAATTCCTCTACAACATATCCACAAAATAGCAGCCTTTAGGGGGCTGCTATTTACATTTGTGGGCTTCAATAGTTCTTTGTCATTGTGGGGAGTGGTCATAAAGGGTGTACACCTATATCAGGATTAAGCCTCCTGCATAGGCATAAGTGTACACTTTTAGCAGGATTTACAGCAAAAAACGCTATACTTATAGTATACACATACTATATAAATGCTTGTTTATCAATACTTTGCAAAAGGTATATTTGGGTATAATAGGGTATATTTTGGGTATAATATACCTAAAACGCCGTTTTTATACCTAAAATACCTGGTAAAATACCGGTCTATACCCTGGCTATTTTTAGTGTAAATAGTTTATTATCAAACACTTACACACTTTCAGCCAGCAGATTATACCCTATTTTATAAAAAATACCTTTATCCACAATTTTGCAGCTAGCTAAAGTAAGGCTACCTACTGTTGGGCATAAAACACTACAGAAGCCTTAGCCAAGGCACCCGCATTCAAATAAAAACCCACCATAGCAGGACTGGCGTTTTTATCCAGGTCTAGTTTGTTTTTTAGTGCATATACGGTTATTACATATTGGTGGGCAGGGCCTGCAGGCGGGCAAGGGCCACCATAACCCGGCTTTCCATAGTCGGTTATACTTTGCACTGCACCCTCCGGTGCCAGGTGTTGGCTCACATCTCCGGCATTAGCTTTTAGTTGGGTCACACTAGCGGGTATGTTAAACATTATCCAGTGCCACCAGCCACTACCTGTAGGCGCATCCTTATCATATATGGTAACAGCATAATAGGCAGTACCTGCCGGGGCATTTTCCCATTGCAGTGCCGGAGATATATTTTGCCCGTTGCAACCAAAGCCGTTAAAAAATTCTTTTTGTGTGGCTTGCCCACCCAGTCCCGGGCTTTTTAAGGTAAAGTTTTGCGCCCATGCCATAGCAGCACTTACGCTAAGGCCCACTGTCAGTAGTAGCTTTTTCATGTTCAGTATAGTTTTACTATTAGTAATAATATATACTGCAAAGCTAGCCACGGCATCACAGGGCATTGTTACGCATTTCTGCCAAAAAGTAGTGCTATTTAGTCATATTACTGCTGTCGGTAGTGCATAGGCGTCACCCCGTAGTGTTGCTTAAAAGCTGCAGAAAAAGCCGATAGATTTTCAAAGCCCACTTCAGTATACACATCGGTTGGGCGCAAGTGCTTGTGTTTCAGTAGGTAAGCGGCATGCTCCATACGCTTCTCCAGTAGCCACTTACCGGGCGGCATGCCAAATATGCGCTGAAACACCCGCTGAAAGGTAGACCTACTTTTGTGGGTCATAAAGCAGAGATCATCTACAGACAAGTGAGCATTAGCCACCACTACTTGCTTAAAGTACAGCTCATCGTCGCTAAGGGTAATAGCCGCAGCCAGCATGCCTGTTACCGCACTTGCATCTTTTTGGTGCAGATACAGTAGTATCTCCTCTACCTTAAGTTCAAGCAGTTTAGGCGTATCTTTTATATGTTCCAGGCTATTTACAAATGCTTGTATATAATGGTCGTAGTTAAAAGCTACCACACTATTTATGTGCATAGCATCGGGTGCAGCACGTAGCTCCGGGTGTCGGTCAAGTATTTGCCCTAGCAAATCTGCAGTAAAAAACAGCAGTACGCTTTCATAGCCTGCCTCATCCGTAAGGTGCTCTGTCATCAGGCAGTTTCCAGCACGCATCAGTACAAATGCCGATGCATCAATAGAGCATACATCTGCACCATGTACTACCCTTTTAGTACCCGCACGCAAAAAGCTGAACGTATAACTATTTAGCTGTACCTTTTGGCGTTCCAGATTAGATGTACCCACATAAGTGTGCACAATAGCAGGCGTCTCAGGCAGGCCACCCACTAGCATATCCGGAATAATGTATACCGCATCCATATTACAAATATACATACACATGACCATGAGGTATAATTGCATATACAGTACGCTACGATTTTTCGGCTTTCTATAACACCTATATTAACAAGCATGGTCTTATAACAAAACTCAAAAACACTACATTTGCCTTAGGCATGAGGGGTAGAACTATTAAACTAAGCAAGCTCTTTACCGACTTTTTCGAGAGTGAAAAGTCGGGGGGCATTATCTTGCTTATATGTACTGTAGCATCTCTACTACTTAGCAATACCACGGCTACACAGTCGGCCTATCTAGGCATCTGGAATATACATGCTGGCGGCCATGAACTTACCCACTGGATAAACGACGGGCTTATGGCCATCTTCTTCCTTATGATAGGGCTAGAGCTAGAGCGCGAAGTGTATATAGGTGAATTATCTAACCTAAAAACAGCACTGCTACCTGCGGTAGCCGCCCTGGGCGGCATGCTAGTGCCAGCGGCTATACATTTGGCATGCAACTATAATACCCCTTATAGTTCGGGCGCTGGCATACCTATGGCTACCGACATAGCCTTTGCGCTAGGGGTGCTATCGCTACTTGGGAATAGGGTTCCGCCCTCCATGAAAATATTCCTAACCGCCCTAGCCGTTATAGACGATCTAGGCGCCATTATAACCATAGCACTATTTTACAGCAAAGGTTTGGCATGGGGCTATTTGGGCGCTGCACTAGGCATATTTACCGTACTAGGCATATGTAATAGACTCAAGGTAAATGTACTGTTACCCTACTTGATAGGAGGCGTAGCCATGTGGTGGTGCATGCTACACAGTGGTGTGCATGCTACCCTATCGGGTGTGCTACTGGCATTCGTTATTCCCTTTGGCACCGGCAGCGAAGACTCTATATCCTACAAGCTGCAACACTTCCTGCACCGTCCGGTATCCTTTGGTATACTACCCATATTTGCACTGGCCAATACTGCCATAGTGCTAGGTAATGCCTCTGCCGATACCCTTTTTACTACTAACAACTTAGGCATAGCCGCCGGGTTGTTATTGGGCAAGCCGCTGGGCATCATTAGCTTTAGCTTTGTAGCTATATACCTAAAGTTATGCGCCAAACCAAGAGAGCTTAAATGGATAAATATAGCCGGACTAGGGCTACTTGGGGGCATAGGTTTTACCATGTCTATATTCGTTACCCTGCTGGCATTTAGCAATACCACCATTGTAGATGCCTCTAAAATTGCCATCATTACGGCATCGGCACTATCTGCTATATCAGGCCTGGTGCTACTGCATTTTACTTTACCACGGCCACAAGCCTAAAATACAATAGCCGAGACTACTGCCCCGGCTATGCACTTGCTATACTAAGTACGTTTATTGTTCAGCAGCTTCTTTATTAGCAGCGGCCTCTTCTTTATCTTTTATAGATTTTAATTCGTCTTCTCCGGCAGCTAGCTTCTCTTTCAGTCTTCTCATTTTAGCCTCGCTATCCTTTATCAGCACCTCAAGGTGAGTGCGCAGTTCCTCGGCTTTCTTACCCGGAGTAATGTTCTCCATAGCATTTTTTAGGTCGGCAAAGCGCTCTTCCTCTTGTGCTATTTCATCCCTCATTTTCATTACCAGGTTGTAGGCCTGCTCAGTTCTGGCAGACTTCATAGCCTTAGCATACTCCTTACGTTGGTCTCTATTAGCATCTTTACGAGCAAAGAAATGCTTACGTGCAGCTATAAAAGCATCCCATAGGGTATTGTTGTGCTCACGCGGCACAGGACCTATTTTTTTCCAGTCCTCAAAAAGCTGGTTCATTTCTTGGGTTACTTCACCCCATCTGCTTGAGTTCTTCAACTCCTCAGCACGCTTCAACAAAGCCGACTTCTGCTGATAGTTGTTATCAAGGGTTTGCTTTATTTGAGAGTTGTGCTGCCTACGTGCATCAAAGAAATGCTCTTGCGCGGTAGTAAAACGCTTCCAAAGCTCTTCAGAATGCTCCTGAGGTACACGTCCGGTCTTTTTCCACTCTTCCATCATAGATGCAAAAAGCTGTGCCGTGCTGTTCCAGTCTGTACTATCTTTAAGAGTTTCAGCCTTTTCTACCAAAGCGGTTTTTACAGCCAGGTTAGCCTCTTGCTCTTCTTGTATTTTATTAAAATGCAGCTTTTTTCTATCGAAGAAGACACTCTTAGCAGCATTGATACGCTGCCATAGTTCTTCATTCTTTTTAGGCAATGTGCGGCCAATGCTCTTCCACTGCTCTATAATATTATGGTAAGCCTCGGTAGTAGCTTTCCAATCTTCAGAGTTAGCTAGTGCTTCTGCTTTTTCAGCCAGCTCTATTTTTAAGTCTAGGGTCGAAAGCATGTCTTTTTCCTCATTTTCAAAATGAGCACGCTTTCTATCCATAAAGGTATTTTTAGCCGCCTCTACTCTATTCCATAGCTCGTCATTGCGCTTGCGGTCTACGTAACCACATAGCTTCCATTTATCTGCTACTTCTTTATAAAACTGTGTAGTTTCTTTCCATTCTGTGCTTTGAGCAAGGCTTTCAGCCTCTAGCATCAGCTTTAGTTTTTCTTGGTAGTGCACAGTTACTATCTCATCTAAAGCCCTCACCCATTCAGCAACAATGTTGGTGGGTTTTAGCATATCTCCCAGTGCATTAGCATGCGCTAGCTGGTCTTTCAGATGTTCAAGTTTATCGGCTAGCTTAGTTTTATCTTCTGTTGCCAGCCATTCTACTTCTAGTTCAGTAGTTTTAGCTACTAGTGCATCGTAGCGTTCTTTAAGATTCTTAAGTACTACCTCTTTATTTTCCTCCGTAACTGTAGCCACAGTACGTTCAGGCAATAAAGAGTGGTTAGCTTTAAGCGTAATAGCACCATTTTCATCTATGCTGTATAACGCTTTACCGTCAAATTCTACCTCGTTCCACCAAGTAACTAATGATTGTGTCGCCTCAGAGCTCATAATATCTCATTTAAATGTATTCTACCTTTTTTGTTTTGAAGTGCTAAAGCTAAGATTTTATTTCAAAATAGAACATGTCTACCATTGGTAGATAATACTAACTTCACACCAGCTATTATGCATTTATATTTCCCGCAGTTTTCAACGAAAAGTAAAAGGTTGCACCCTTACCCTCTGTACTCTCTACCCATATTTCGCCACCATTCTTGTGTATAAACTCTTTGCATAGCATCAAGCCTATACCTGTTCCTTTTTCTTTGGCGGTACCGGGCCTGCTATCTATGGCGGAAAATATCATTTTTAGCCTATTAGCATCCATACCTATACCATTATCTTTCACGCTAAATACTGTATATCCATTGCGCACCTGAGCATCTGCATCAAGTATTATTTCACCTTTTATACCTGTATATTTTATAGCATTAGCCAGTAAATTTCTAAACACAAAATCGAAATGGGTAGGATCGGCATACACTTCTATAGCAGGCGATATTTTATTAACCAATTTTATTTCTTTATCGCCCAATGCTATTTTTTTCAGCCTTATACCCTCCTCTACATATTTAAATACTGCAAAGTCTACCTGCTTTATAGATACACCGGTCATTAACGACTGCCCCCAGTATAATAGCTTATCTAGCGTTTCTACAGTGGCTATGGTATGCTCTTTTAGGTTAGACATTAAAAACTCCTTCTCTTCCGGGGTAGTTTCAGGGTCCTCATACATATCTAACACTGTGGGTATGCGTGCTACTGGCCATCTTAAATCGTGACCTATGACCGAGAATAATCGTGTTTTGGTTTTATTACTTTCTTCTAATTCAGCTTCATGAGCTCTCAACATTTTATTCAGCCTCACCGATTTAGTGTAGAAATAGAACGTAATAATAAGTCCCAAAATGCTAATGAATGAAACTACAATAATTGTATTACGCTGGGTAGATATTCTTTTATTAAGATTTTCAAGCTGTGTTACTTTTAAGTCAGACTTTTCCAACTCATAAACGGCAGCTATGGATTTTAAATCATTAGCCCTGTTGCTGCTATTTATACTATCGGTAAGCTTTATTCTTTTACGCAGCAATACAAGGGCATCTTTATATTCTCCTTCAGCCTCTTTTAATAAAGACTGCTGTTCGTAAAATGCTACTAGCTTAGTTCTACTACCCATTTTTTCACAGATGTAGGCTGCGCTATCCATATATTTTTTATACAAGTCTTTATTCTTGCCCTTAATTATATTAGACTTCTCTAAATAAATATCGGCTATCTCTTCAACCATTTTATGGTTTCTGGCAAACTGCAAAGCCTCATCTAAACAAGCCATGGCCTGATCAGGATGACCTTCATCAGTATGCAAAGAACCCAAGTAAATAAGCGCCTCTACATGAGAACCAACAAATTTATCTCCAGCACTCATCTTCACATTGTTCTCGAAATAGGACATTGCTTTGTCCCTTTCTCCTTTTACAAGGTGCAGTATGCCCAAATAATTGTATAGAGATATGGTAATATCACTGACCTTCAGTTTTTCACTTAATTTTTCGGCCATCCTTAAATACTTGCCTGAATTAAGTGTATCATTTTGCTGCAGGTATAGTGCGCCTATATTGGTATATTCTACCATTATAGCTTGAGTATCTTTCTCCTGCTCGTGTAGCTTCAGCGACTTGAAAAAATTATCCTGAGCTATATCTACATCGCCTTTAGTAGCTGCTATAGCACCTAGTGCATTATACATATCAGCCTCACCTGATGTATTTTTGGCTTGCCTGTATAAAGACATAGCATAATTAGCCCTTTTCACAGCCAGCTCAGGCCTACCCATGCGTTGGTCTAGCATGGCTAGCTGCCCTATCATTTCGGCCTCTCCCAATATATATTTATGCTCTAACGCATATTTTAAGCCTTCTTGGGCAAATAGCTCAGCCGTGTCAGGATATGGAGTCTTAAACTTATTAAAGCCTTGTTTGTAGTAAACTATTTTCTGACTATCCGCTTTCTCGGCTCTGGCTTTACTAAAGTAGTATGCAGCCGGCTGGGCAAAAGTAGCTCTACCTATTATCAATAATAACAATAGAAGCCCCCCCACAATCTTTATATTTCTATTAGGCATATTTAGCAATAGCTGAAGCTACACTTATTGTAAAACCGCACTCTTATACTAGCAATTTACTGAAATTATGTATTTACAGACAACAATAAGCGTATTTTAAGCAAGTTTTATATTTACCGCTATCATCGAATAAAGTCTGTTTTTTTCAAAAAGTGGTAAAAATCGAATAGTTTCGCTGCTCAAAGTTGAACTAAAAATGACACAAATTCGTCATAACTGGACACGCGAAGAAATTCAAGAGATCCATAATCGTCCACTATTGTCATTGGTATTAGATGCCGCAATAGTGCATAAAGAGCATCATAAATTCGGAGAAGTACAAATTAGCAGCCTATTATCTGTTAAAACCGGTGGTTGTTCAGAAGACTGTGCTTACTGCCCGCAAGCAGCACGCTATAACACAGGAGTGCAAGTACATGCCCTAATGAAAACAGAAGATGTATTAAAAGCTGCGCAAAATGCTAAGGCAGGGGGTGCATCAAGATTCTGTATGGGTGCTGCATGGAGAGAAGTGCGCGATAACCGTGATTTTGACCGTGTGCTAGATATGGTTAAAGAGGTAAACAAGCTAGATATGGAAGTATGCTGTACCCTTGGTATGCTTACTGAAAGTCAGGCTGAAAAGCTAGCCGATGCCGGACTATATGCATATAACCATAATATAGACACATCGGAAGAGCATTATAGCGAAATAATAACCACACGTACTTTTGATGATCGTATAAAAACATTATCTAACGTGCGCAAAGCAGGTATATCTGTATGTAGTGGCGGTATTATAGGCCTTGGCGAAACTAATGAAGATAGAATAGGCATGCTACTTACACTTGCCAATTTGCCTGAGCACCCAGAATCTGTTCCTATTAATACATTAGTACCAGTAGCAGGCACTCCGTTAGGAGATAATAATCGTGTGCCATTTGACCAATTGGTAAGAATGGTAGCAACCGCACGTATAGTAATGCCAGATGCTGCCGTGCGCTTGTCAGCCGGTCGTTTAGAATTATCTGTAGCAGAACAAGCACTTTGCTTTATGGCAGGAGCTAACTCTATTTTTGCCGGTGATAAATTATTAACTACTCCTAATCCGGAGTTTAATAGTGACAAAGCTATGTTTGACCTTTTAGGGCTAACGCCTAAAGCTGCTTTTGCTGACGGACACCCAAGCGAAAAAAAGAAAGCACTAGCTGATGAAGCTTGTTAATGACCACCTGCAACACCAACTAGACGCTAGAGCTAAAAACGGCAACCTTAGACAACTAAGCGTAGCCAACCCAAAGCACATTGATTTTTTCTCTAACGACTATTTAGGATGGGCTACTCAAGGGATACTTGCTAGTGCAATAGCAACACATCCCACTACTACAGGAGCCACAGGTAGCAGATCATTATCGGGCAATAACCACGAAGCAGAACAACTAGAACATATAGCCGCAGCCTACCACCAAACGGAGGCTGCGGTTTTATTTAATTCTGGCTATGACGCTAATATTGGTCTTTTATCGGCTTTAGGTGGCCGGCATAGCATTTTTATATATGATGAGCTATGCCACGCCAGCATAATTGATGGTGTGCGACTAGGCATAAGCCGAGGCAAGTATTCATTTGACCATAATAATTGCCAGCATTTAAAAGAGTTACTAGAAAAACATAGCGGTAGCGGTAATATATGCTATGTAATAGTAGAGAGCATTTACTCTATGGATGGGGATAGTGCACCTCTTAAAGAAATAACCTCCATTTGTCAGCAATATGATGCGGCCTTAATAGTAGATGAAGCCCATGCCACAGGCGTATGGGGGACAAAAGGAGGAGGCCTATGTGTAGCTGCCGGAATTGAAAATGAGACTTTTGCCAGAGTGCATACTTTTGGTAAAGCGCTAGGGTGCCATGGGGCTATGGTAGTAGGTAGCACTGTATTGAAAAACTATTTAGTAAACTTTGCCCGATCTTTTATATACACCACCGCACTGCCACCGCATAGCATAGCTACTATAAAAGCTGTATACCAACTATTAGAAGCTCCTGACTTTAGTAATGCTGAACTACATGGTACCATACAGCATTTTGTAAACGTTTTTTCAAATGCGCCCATAGCAGGGTGCACACCACTGAATAGCACCATACAAACACTAATAACAAGAAGCAACGAAACTAATACAGTAATAGAAACCGCATTTAAAAATGCTGGCATTGCTGCAAAAGCCATAAGATGGCCTACCGTAGCAAAAGGGAGCGAAAGAATAAGAATATGCCTGCACGCCTATAATACTAAACAGGACATAGAACTACTACACCAAACACTACATGCTGTGCTGCATAAATAGAGCAAGAGAGTGAGAACACTCCCCTGCTGATAACCTGAACAAAAACCTATTTTATAATAGAAAGCTTTACTACGTGCTGTTCTATACCTGATTGAATACACACTAGATAACAACCTGATGCAATATCTTTTGTACTTAAAGCAACTTGATTATTTCCCTCATTACCATTAGCAATTTGTTTTACACATACTTTACCTGCCATATCTAAAATACTTATCACAATATCTTCTTGATGAGACAAAGAGAAGCTAAGCATTATATTATCTATAGCTGGATTGGGAGACACTACGACACCTGTCAATACTTTGTTTATGTTACTTACTGAGAGACCTGTCCCTAAGTTTACATTAGCCGAATTAAGAATATCGCCAGTCTGATTATCAATTAAGGCTACCACCGCCTTCATCTTATCCTTATTATAAGAAGCAGGAATTGTAGTTGAAATATTTATAGTATATGTAGAATCATGCAACATAATAGCTGGAAGTATAGTTGAATCGCCTAATGGACTAGGCACTATTTTTCTAGCCACATGATCGTAATGCATTTGAGAAGCAGGCACTACTTCGGGTAGGGTTGCATAATCTACTCCATTTATTGCCATTGACCCATCGGCACCGCCACTATAGTAATTTACTTGAGCCCAAGCACTACCGGTGCCTTTTACATCGTACTCTGTGAGAATTAATGCAATACTGCAACGACCGCTTAAATCTACAGCGGGTTTTACCTTTACAGGAACAGTAAGCGTGCTACCAACAATATTAGACGACAACTGAATATCTGCAAATGCAAAATCATTCTCATGGGCATTTTGGTAATCAAACATTTGAAGAGGATCTATTAATGTACCTCTATCAGCACGAACGCCGGGATAGCCGGCTACTTTCCTATCTAACCAACTGGAATAATCGGTGTTTTGCATAGGGTCGCCACCATGTACAGCCACAAGAGACACATCATTACCTTTCATCTTACGCATGGAATCCATATACACCATGCCTCTTACACACCAACCACACCAAGTGCCAGTTGCTTCTTCGTATAAAATTCTTTTTTTAGGAGCAAACGAATATGTTGATAAAAAGTGTTGAGATACGGTATCGTTATTAAAATCTCCGTCATCAGTTACTGTAGCCCAAACATCTAATGGAAAGTCACCTACTACACCAGGCAAAGTAATTGGAGAAGTAGACAATGTAAAACTATGGGTATTAAATGGAGCTATAGAAGCAGATATAGGCACACTAACAACACTTCCACCATTAAACCTATAATTTACATTATAAGTAGTGATAGCACTGAGACCGTAATTTTTCACTTCACCACTAATGATTTTATTACTACCAAATGCTCCATAAGCTGCTACAGTATAGGGCTGCGGTGCAATGTTTAGAAGAGCAATATCTTTATTATAGGGCTGATATACCACTACATTATCAATACCAATGCCAAAAGCACGCGTACCAAAATCGGTGTATTTAATCCCTATTTTCATATTACTAGTTCCGGCAAACGGAGCTAAACTTATAATTATTTCCCGCCAGTATAGTCTAGCAGTATCTAGAGTATCATATGTTATCCAAGTTGCGCCACCATCAGTTGACACTTCTAACGTTGCTATCTCATTAGGAAATGATCCAACTCTACCAACATGATAGCAATCAAACTTGATATATGGACTGCTTCCAGCTGGAATACTAAATGCGGGAGACTGAATACGAACATCTGTATTAGTGGTGGGATTATAGTTAGCATCATTTACACCAGCAAACTTGGTATGTGATCTAAACAATGGATATTCTCCTGTAGACATAGCTTCAGCAGTACCGCACCGCCAACCGAGGGTATCGTTAGATGGTATATTTGTCGACCATCCTATTGGCAAAGAAAAATCGGTAGTTGATTCAAAATCCTCACTAAGATATACTTGTGCGGATGCGGTTTTGGCGCACAGCAATACAAATACTGTACAACACGTAAATAGTAGTTGTTTCATGATAAAAAAATTATAAATACATTAGCTATATTATTAAACGTACTATTAACAAAAAATCTTGGCTAAATAGCCAAGATTTTAAAAATTATGCGACAAATGTCAGAATACGATATAAATATTATCTAAACTGCTTGAAGTAATAAGTAACTCCACTTTCCTCTAAAATCATTTCCCCTTTTTGGCATTTTACCACTTTAAGAAAGCGCTGAAACTTACCACTACACTCCAAACTTTGGTCTACACCAAGTGTCTTAATATAATAAGAAGGCATATTATCGGGGTCTTTACCACAAAACAAGAAACCCTGTTTATCATCGCTACTCTGGCCGGTAATATAAGCTGACTTAATTTGTAAATCTGGGTCTACACCTCCGCCATCTTCTCCTACAGTACGTTTATATACCGTCCAATGACCTATCATTTGATCTATACTAGTTACCGGCTGTATTGGTTCGTCTTTTTCTATTACCACATCAGGTGGCAAAGCAGTAGTGTCTGTTTCGAAATAATAAATGCCTTTTGCATTATATAGCACATAAGCATTATACTTTCTGGCTGCCAGCTCGTAAGATGTAGTACCAAACTCTAAGTGTCCATTATCGTCTAGTGTATATTTACCCCTGTAGACGAATCCATCTCTTAGCCGATAGGTAAATGAGTCTTTGAAGCCAAAGGTCATGAAGAGGGTATCTTTAAAAGTAACTACAGATGAATCGGGGTTTAAACGCTTCACCTCTACAAACCTACCAATAGGCATGTGCTTGACCTTAACTTTACTCTTATTTTTATTTTTGTGCTTGTTTTTCTTTGCCCACATAACAACGGGCAATAATAACAGGCAAAAAATCAGTATTTTTCTCATGCTTATTAGGCTAAATTAACTAATTGGCAGCTCATAATTACAAATATCATACTACTTTCAGGTAAGCAAAGGCTTGCACTTACAAATAATATAATATGAGCACTCCATCGGCACAGCAACAACTGAATATAACGCTAATACAAAGCAATATAGTATGGGAAGACAAAAATGCTAATCTTCTTAAATATGAAGAGCATATAGCCAGTATAAAGGGTACCAAACATATAGTAGTATTGCCTGAGATGTTTAGTACGGGATTTAGTATGTCGCCAGAACGCCTAGCAGAATCAATGGATGGCCCAACAGTAAGGTGGATGGCCGAAATAGCAATAAAAAATAGGTGCATACTAACCGGCAGCTTAATAATAGAGGAAAGCGGAAAATATTATAACAGACTGCTTTGGGTGCAACCTGACGGAAGAATAGGCTATTATGACAAAAAACACCTTTTTGGATTTGCAGGAGAAAATAAACATTATGCTGCGGGTGAAAACAGACTAATAGCACAAGTAAATGGCTGGCGAATAAACCTACAGGTGTGCTATGACCTAAGATTTCCGGTATGGGCGCGCAACCTGGATGACCAATATGACATACTGTTGTATGTAGCCAACTGGCCACAAGCACGTAGCACCGCATGGAAAACACTACTGCAAGCCAGAGCCATAGAAAACATAAGCTATGTAGTAGGTGTGAACCGTGTGGGCGATGACCCCAAAGGCAACCATTATAGCGGCGATAGCAGCGTATTTGGCCCACTGGGTGAAACTATATGGCAAGAATCGGAAATGGAGGCAGTACACACTGTAAGCCTATCTAAAGAACACTTAAGCACTACCAGAAGCAAATTTCCGTTTCTAAATGACGCTGATAATTTTGTATTGCTATAGCAAATAAATGCTACTACATACTAGATAAATATTTATCATAGTCGGCCTCTACAATTTGGCGCCTGATTTTTGCATCAAATTTTTGAGCAACAAAGTCTTTACTTTTTTGCCCCATACGAGTACGTAAATCTTTATCTTGTAATAGTTTACGAAGTGCTACTAAAGACTCTTCATATGACTTATTAAACCATTCTTGAGAATTGATATCGTCAGTGAAATCGTTAACAATGTATCCATTCTCACCATCAACAACCATTTCAGGCAAGGCTTTATGGCTAGTAGAAATGATAGGCAAACCAAAACTCATTGCCTCAAGTACTGTAAAACCAAACGTATCCATTCGGCTCATTTGTATATATATATCTGTTTGCGGATATACCTCTGCAAATAGCTGATCTCTTTTCTTATAACCAAATGTAACATCAGGATCTGCTTTTAATTCAGCGGCTATTTTATCAAAGTCAGCAGCATCATAGGCTTCTTTAGTTATTTCAGGATAGAAGTTAAAGTCGTGCCCTAAAGATCCGGCAATAATTAGCTTGATAGGAAATTCTTTTTTCAGTGTTTTATATAGCTTATAGACTACATCAAAACCCTTTATCATTCCCCCATAACCTACTGCAGATAATACAATAGGACTGCCATCAGGCTTAGGCTGACGACTAGCGGGATTATACTTTATACCCGGATAGAGGAGCTTAATTTTTTCATTCTTGGGATTCTCTGAAATAGCATATTTCGACTCGACATATATGACTTTTACACGAGCATCTTCATATATAAGGGGTTTGCCCCAAGCCTCACATTCTGCTACAATAAGCTTATCCTTAAATCTATTGAAATCAAATGGAAAAAAAGGAGCGTCGGAGTGAATAACTTTAGCCTTATTAAGTAACAACTGCTGCCATCCTGAAGCTTTTTCAATTTCTTGAATAAAGACATATAAATACTTTTCGGCAGGCAATTCTTCGAAGGCTACTGTATATATAGGATGGTTCTTATTGTATATGACTACAATTTTACCAAAAGACTGCAAGTATTTATTAATATAATATTTATTCTGCTTTGCAACACCATACCATTTACGCAGTAAAGACTTAACACTCATAAGACCAATTAATTAAGAATAAAAGTAAGATTATAAGCGAGAATGCGTTGCAACCGTAGATAAATTAATAAAAAAACATTCTACTACTTATTCAAGCTACTAAAATACAATTGTAATTCAGTAAATGTATTTTTAACGAAAGGAAGCAAAACGCCCACACCAGAAAATACCCAGGGTGCGAAATGTTGTAGCTGATTAGCAGAAACGGATGCGGCCACAGCTTCAGGTGTAATAGCACCCAACTTAATGCCTATCCATAAAAAAGAACTCCACAACAGAAGCCCTACAAAAGCAAATAGGAGACCGCCAATAATTTTATTAACTGTGCCCAACATCATACCCTCAACAGAACGCTGTAGCAACTTAGCTCCCCAACGCACAGCAATAACAACGGCTGTAAATAATATAAGATAACTTAAAACGGGTGCCCAGCCACTACCTACATAGCCCTTAGCTAAGAGATAAGAGGCTAATACTTGAGACATTTTCAAAGAGACTACTATACCTAATAAAATAGCTACCACTGAAAAGACAGCAACTATAAGCCCACGCATATAGCCCCGTATAAAGAACAGGGCTATAATAATGAGGGCTGTAATATCTAATGACATGCAGACTAGCCCAAAAGCTGTTTAACAGTTTCTGATATAGCTTTACCATCGGCTTTACCGGCCAATTGCTTAGTAGCTGCACCCATAACCTTACCCATATCGGCAGGAGAAGTAGCACCAACTTCGGCTATGATAGCTTTTAAAACTGTTGTTAACTCTTCAGCAGACATTTGAGCAGGCAAGAATCTTTCAATAATTGTTAGCTCTTCTCTTTCTTTAGCAGCTAAGTCTTCGCGACCTTGTTTTAAAAATATATCCAAAGAGTCGCGGCGTTGCTTAGCCATTTTTTGAAGCATTTTGGTTTCAGTAGCTTCAGACAATACATCACTTGCACCTTCGGCAGTTTTTTCAAGAATAATAGCGGCTTTAATAGCACGAAGCGAGCGAAGTGCTACCTCGTCTTTTGCCTTCATAGCCACTTTCAATTCTTCCATTACTTTTTGTTCTAATGACATAGTAGTATATGTTATTGATAATTAAATAGTGTTTTTACCTATTGCTGTTCAGCAGCCATTGCATCAGAGGCTTTTTTTAGAAAGTCTTTAGCAAATGCTTTCATTTCGTTGGCAAGAGCAGTATTTTTTGTGGCACGAACATAAGTATCGGCCATACCAAAAAGAGTTTGGTAAAAGAAATCGTTCATTTCGTCTACCATCATTTTCTTAGTCCATAAATCTATACGAAGTGCAGACTTTTCATTACCATCCCAAAAGCCAACTAATACAGCTTTAGCAGCTTGAGCATCATTTACACCACCATCTGGGGCCGTCCACTCGATGTGTTCCGGCATTTTGTCTTCATCCAGTGTTACCTGTATATTGATATTTGATTTCATCGCATTAAAAAAATATACCATCAACTACCTTGTTGAAGGTTGCCAAAATTACTTTAATAAATGATACCATGTACAGGAGCAAGTGCAGGATACAATCAATACCGTATTTTTGATAGGTATGCGAATTGTAATACAGAGAGTAACAGAAGCTAGCGTAACAATAAATGGCAATGTAAAAAGTGCCATAGGCAAAGGATTTGTAATACTGCTAGGCATAGAAGCAAATGATAATCAGGAAGATGTGGAGTGGCTATGCAGTAAAATAGTAGGCTTAAGGGTATTTGCAGACGAAAACGGACATATGAACCTAGACCTGCCAACTATAGGCGGGGAAGTGCTGCTTATTAGCCAGTTTACACTACATGCTTCTTATAAAAAAGGCAATAGACCCTCATTTATAAAAGCGGCAAGACCAGAGCAAGCCATACCATTATATGAGCAGTTTATAGCTCAACTAGAACTGCTACTAAAAAAGCCTATTGGCACGGGCACTTTTGGCGCAGACATGAAAGTAGCACTTGTAAATGATGGTCCGGTTACTATAATTATGGATAGTAAAAATAGAGAGTAACGCTAAGCTACCTACGAATTATGACCGTACGGCGGGGATGGCGTGGTGGACGACGAACCACTACTATGCAAGACTCTACCAATGTTACCACAAGCAATAGTGCTATAACCCATTTAGCATTTTTCATACAGTTATGTTTTATAGTTGGACTGGTAAAGGGCGATGAAGTTTAAACGCTATGTTTGGGATACCCTATTGTTCTTAGATAGATTTTTATAGCCGAACAATAGCAAGGTGGCTATACCCCATATAGTAATGAGCATACCTAAATAATTTATTGCATTGGTGCCACCAAGATTGGCTGTAAAAGGGATATCTACTGTGGCATGAAATATGGCACAAACCCATACGTTGCCCGAAGTAGCATTGTATAACCAACTGAGCAAAACACTACCTGTAAAGAGACTGAGTACCCAGCCTACTGCACCAGCAATATCCATAGAGGTATAACCAGGACGATATAAAAATAATGGCCAATGCCATACTGCCCAAAAGACAGTTAATACTGTAGCAGCAGATAGCGCATTCATTTTACTTTGGAAACGTGGTAATACGAAACCTCTCCAACCCACTTCTTCGCCCAAGCCAAAAAACAATAAATTATACAAGAAAAACAGTAAGAGATTAAACTCCGGAAACTCTTTATTGTTCAGTAAGGCTGCATAATGAGCAGGCACACCATTAATAAGCTGCTGCATATACATGGCCAAGACAGCTAAGATAAATGGGCTTAATAAAGCTATAAAAGTATATAGCAAATTCTTTAGATTAAGTGCTGTCCTAAAAAAAGATGCAATACTATCTCTCTTGTAGATAAAAGAGGTAATAATAGCTGCTAACATAGGGCCTAAACCACCCAAAGCATGATGATATGGCAAAATGGGTAAATGATGCACACCAATAGCCGGACCGTATAAGGGCAACCATATGAACCAACTAGTAAGGTAAGCTAGCGTAAAAAATGTGATAAGCTGTTTCATGGATATATATTAATTGCAAGATTAGCATACTAATATTATTGAAACATGACCTACGTCACTAAACTAGCGCCATACAAGATGATATTATGCGGCAGGTATAGTGATGCAGCTACCTGAAATAATTTTACAACCTTCGTCTGTCTGCTTCCAGAGACGGGTATATTGGAAAGCATTTTTAAACTGACGCAGGTTGAACTTACCAGCTATTATAACCTTAACTGTAACCAATGCAACATCTTCTATTATTCTTACTTGCCTATCTGATGTTTTAAGCCCATCAATTACCAGATTGCCTGAACGATAGGTAGCCAAATCCATGTCTTTAGTAATGATTTGCCCTGCCTGATTGACAAACAACATATCTTGATGCATTAAATTATCTAAGGCTTCAACATCGCTGTTTAGTATAGCACTGTATAATAATTCTTCTTTAGCTTCTATAATATCAGGACTCAATGTTCTGGCAAATGACAACATACGGTTTAGCATTTTTTAAGGGGGTGCGAAAATACAGTAGCAGTTGTAAACTTGGAACTATTGTGAATATCTTTTCGGCATACATATATGTGAATAGTAATGCACTAAAAAGGGCTTGCCAAGCAGCAAGCCCCAAAAGAGATTTATACATTGTATGAACTCTATTCTTCGGTATCCATACCTTGGCTGCTAGTACCATTGATGATACCGCAAATAGCCGGTGCATGACCGTAAATACTTTTATTAAACTTATTACCTAGAACAATGATGGTGAAGTTATCTTTAATGAAGCGATAGAAGGATGTATTATTTCCGTGCCACCAACCATTGTGATAAATAATTTTATCGCCATTAGGATAGCATAACATACGCCAACCCAAGCCGTAATTTTTAATGCCGGGGCGCTCGAACGAGCAAGGGCCATAAGCAAGTTCAATAGTCTCGTTGCTCAACAGCTTACTTTGGTAGAAAGATTGATCCCAACGATACATATCTTCTGGCGTGCTGTAAATGCCTTTATCGCCAAAAACACCATCGGCAAACATATCTGCTTCCCTAGCCCAATTATAACGATAGCTGATAGCAGCATCTTGCGGCAAACCTTTGCTAGGCTCATAAACAAAAGTATGGTTCATGCCTAGAGGCTGGAAGATATGCTTCATCATAAAATCGGGATAGGTCATCTCAGTTACCACTTCTATAAGCTTAGCCAATACAGCATAGTTGGTATTAGAATAAGCAAAACGAGTACCCGCCTTAAATTCTACACCCGGCTTATGACTTGCCATAAGAGCTATTACCTCGTCGTTAGTCATAGGTGTGCGAGTATCTTTTCTGTATTCAGGCACCCAATGTGTATAGTCGCGCAGGCCGCTACGATGACATAACAACATACGAACCGTAACTGTAGGATAAGGAAACTGTGGCAGATAATGCTGTACAGTTTTATCTAAATCGATAGCCTTGCGCTGATATAAATACAATATAGCAGCACCTGTAAAAGTTTTGGTAACAGACGCTAGCTGACAAGAGCTATTGGGTGTTAGTGGTATTTTACGCTCATGATTGCTGTAGCCAAAACAACGATCGTAAATAACAGCGCCCTTATACCCTATAAGCACACTACCATTGAAACCGGCTCTTACCTGATTTTGGTAATACTTATCTAGCTTAGCTATTATTTCCCTAACCTGTGGGCTAGTAGTATCGTACCTAAGAGGAGTGGGAGGAGAAGATACAGGAACATCTGCAAAGCCAAATTTGCTGGTACGAGCCGAAACCTTTTGCGAGTCGGAATGACACGCAATTAAAAATAAAGAAAGGATTACACTGTATATGTAAGTCTGCCTTGTAAACGCCATTTATGATTAAAGTATACTATTCAAACAAAAAAATACCAGTAAGCAAAATATTCGCTTACTGTTACTATATGATTAACCGCCTAAGGCAAAAATAAAATTTAGAACCGAGAAAAAGCTATTTAGGCCATTCGTTTTTTACATATGCAATAAGATCATCAATCAATTCAAAATAACACTGATTTAATTGATAAAAATGTCCTATAAATAATTCATATGCTTTATCGGGCGGAGGCATGTGCAATGCTCTACGGCTAAGCCCAGTTAATGAACGCTGCATACCAATGAGTGTGCGGTAGCCATAAAGCCAATTGTGCTGGCGCATGTGCGGAAAATAAGCTGCAAACTTATCAGGAAAATAAGCAGACTGACTATCTAACAACTTATAGGTAAGGGTAGAAAACTCGAGTAGATTAGTTTCTGAGGGAAATATTTGAGGGTCGTTAGCCAAAAAGTGGTCGTAGAGCGTATCCATTACTGCACCGGAATACAAGCCATACTCATGCCTAAAAAACACCTTTGCTCTGGCAGTAGCAGGATGATTATCTGAAAACTCATCAATCTTGCGATGCAGTAGCACTCCTTTTTTTATGCCTTCGGGCAGTTTATCTAATGCTAGCATACCCTTAACATGGTCTCCAATAAGATTTCCGGTGAGTATTTCAGCATCTCCACCAGATAACCACGCATGACCCAAATAATTCATATAGCGAAACTACACTATTTGCCATAAAGAGCCGTTATAGAGGTATAGGTGAAAATGTTTTCTACATATTAACTATTTTTGCCTAGCCATGTACTTTAGAATAGCTGTCCTTATATTTTTATTATTGCCTTTATCTGTTTTTGCAACTAAACGCAAAAAAAGTAGCGAGCCCTATATAAAAAGCTACAATAAGTATATAAACATTACCACATTTACAAGAATGAGGGGCATGTATTATAGAATAGCCTTGCCTAAAGAACTAAAACTAATATTTGGACCAAGTGATGTGAATCAAATAGGGTTTAAGCTGAAGTACTCTATATTTTCCTTCTCTTATGCGTATAACCCCAACTTTTTGAATGATACCAAACAAGTGCGCCTTAAGGGAGATAACAAACAAAATAGTGGTGCAATATCTTTTGACATAGGACAACTATCTACAGACTTATATTTCAACTATGTTCAAGGGTTTTATCTACGCAATACGGCCGACTATACACCAGGATTTGTAAAAGGGAGAGACCCATATATACAGTTTCCGAGCATGAGTAGTGTATCGTTAGGCGCAGAATTTACTTATAATACCAACAAGCGTTTTTCAGAAGCCAGTATATACTCAGGCTCAGAGCAACAAATTAAAACTGCATCTACTTTATTACCTATACTTAATATAGCCATCAACACCATAAACGATGACAGCTATGACAGCAATACGGTAAAAACAGATTATTTAGGAAATATAGAATTTACCCTTGCATTGCCTTATGCACTTAACTACGTTATAACCCCAAGTATAAACGCCTGTGTATTAGCAGGACCTATTATAAGCTATGACTATTACCAAAGGGGTGTAAGTCAGGGTTCTACACAAACAATAGACGGAGATGCATCGCTAGTGTCATGGGGTTATCTATTTAAAGGTGGCGTAAAATACAGCAAACAACAATGGTTTTGTGGGCTACAAGGCTATCTGCGAGGAACAGGGCGCAGAGATTTTAACCTAGATGGCCGTAGCGATTTAGGCAAAGTAAACTTTTCAGTGCAGCTATATGCAGGCATACGGCTGAAAGCACCAAAGTTTGCAGAAAAATCTGCACTACAATTTGGGAAAATATTCCGAACCAAAATGTTTAGCGATTAGTAATCCATGTATTCCCAAGCACTAACATAGGCATCTATTTGCTGGGTATAGGCAATAAAATCTGCATAGAATTTATGACCTGATAAAGTAGCACTATCGCCCACCACTACTAAACATTTTTTAGCACGAGTCATGGCTACATTCATCCTTCTTATATCTGAAAGAAAACCAATAACACCATCGCTATTGCTACGTGTAAGGCTAATGTAAATAATATCGCGCTCTTGCCCCTGAAAGCTATCTATAGTATTAATGGTAATAGCTGACCTATAGGGTTGCAATTGCGGTATATGATTGAATTGCTCTTGCAAAACAGCCAACTGTTCGCGATAAGGGGAAATAATGCCCATAGTTGGGAAATTATCCGGCTTATACTGACTTTCTATAGAAGGTAACAATGCCAGCAAATGCTTATACATTAGCTGAGCCTCTTCAGGATTGCTGATGCTGGTGGCTTCGTTTTTCTCATCAAAACCACAACCGGCAGTATCTACAAACGAAATAGGAGGAATACTATTAGAAACCGTATGCTGAGCCACACTGGCATGGGCAAGCAAACTACCGCCATAAAACTCCTGAGAGGAAAACTGCATTATCTTTTCGTGCATACGATACTGCATATTGAGCATGGTAACCGCTTGTGGCATAGTAGCAACACACTTTTCCAAGAGTGTAGTAGTAAGTCCTTTTTTAGCTGCTTCATTGCTTTTAACAGTTGGCGGTAATTGCTGATGATCTCCGGCCAACACTAGCTTTTTAGCTTTTAAAATAGAAATCCAGCACATAGGCTCAAGTGCCTGACCCGCCTCATCTATAACTACAGTGTTATACCGAAGTTTAGCTACCGAATAATGATTGCAACCAACAGGAGTAGCCGTAACCACCTGAGCTTTAGCCACTAAATCGTCTAATATATATTGCTCTGTACGCTCTACATCTTTAATAATTTTGTGTGCTTCATCAAAGAGTGCTTTGCGCTGCTCACGCTCGGCTTTACCAAAATGGCGCTTATACTTATGAGCCATATTTTTAAACTCGGCAGCTTGCTTTTTGAGTTTTTTCACTTCCTTCATGGCCGTGTGTTCAGCCATTTTGCTATCTAGGGTAAGAGATAATAAGCGTTCGGTAACTTTTGCAGGATTGCCCACCCTTAGCACGTTCATACCGGCAGTAGCTAATTTATCGCTCAACAAGTCTACCGCTGCATTACTAGGAGCAACCACGAGTATAGGGCCTCCTTCAGCCTTATATAAGGCTTGTATAGCCTGCACTAACGTAGTAGTTTTGCCAGTTCCGGGAGGGCCATGAACGATAGCCACATCCTGAGCGGACAATATTTGCCTTACAGCTAGATTTTGAGAATCGTTAAGATTTTCAAAGGTTCTGTAAGCATGGGCTTCTGTATTAAAGTCTGGCTGCTTTATTCCTGTGAGTACCTGAACTAGTCTACCCTCGGTAGGCTGCTCAACTATACGGCTAGCCTGCTGCAATGCTGTTTGCATTTCTTCATAACTAGTATCATCAAACAACACATCTACCCCCAGCTTTCCATTATCTGCCCATTCGGGCAATTCATCTGTTCTCAGTGTTAATTTCAGCCTATTACCACCTACAAAAGATACTGTACCTTCTATTCTATCCTCAGCATTATGATTAGAAAAAAGCATAGCCGAAGCGCCAAAACGAAACTGATGCGCTATATCTTGATTGGTGGTTCTTTCTAGCTCGACAGTAAGATAGTCGCCACGACCAATTTCTCTGTCGCGTATAGCCACGGGATACCATGCTAAACCAGCCGCCCTGCGTTGAGCAGCAGATGTTTGTGCTGTTAATGCTATATATGATTTTTTATCTTCGTCTCGCTCAATAGCTAGTAGGTCAGATAACTGCTTGAAATAATCCATTGAGGCGCAAAGATACAGCTAGGCAAGAATGATTAGTAGCCTAGCTTACATGCAATTAGCCTTCATTTTTATTAGTATCTCTTGCTGAGCATTTACTTTACAAAGCGAAATAGCTTTGTCTATATGCTGAACTGCCAAACTATTTTGCACACCTGCATACAACTGCCCAAGTAATGAATGATAAGATAGATTCCCCTCTAAATTAGTTGCCAATGCAGATTGAATAGCCTCAGAAAGATGTCCGCAACGATATAGTGCATACGCCCTATTTAATGCTACCACTGGGGAATTATCAACAACTAACAAGCCATTATACAATTCTAAAATTCTATGCCACTTAGCTTCCGGTATGGGCTTGCAAGAATGCCAATATGCAATTGCAGCCTCAAAATGATATTTGCTTAAGTTATTATTAGTAGCAGCCTTTACCATGTAGTAATTTCCTCTCCTTATTAATTCATCATCCCAGGCATCCATATCTTGCTGATCATGCAGCATAATTTGTCCTTCATCGTTAATACGCGCATCAAACCTAGAAGCTTGAAAGCACATTAAAGCCAGTAAAGCAGCAACTTCAGGACTTTTTAATTTTTCATTCTCAACAATCAATATAGTTAGCCTCATGGCTTCCATACAAAGATCTTTACGGAGCGTAAGGCTAGCAGAAGTAGCTGAAAAATAACCTTCGTTAAACAATAGGTACAAAATTCTCAGCACAGCCTCTCTTCTTTGAATAAGTGTTGCGTCGCTTGGGAGTTCCAATTTTAAACCTAAAGCACGAAGCTTTTCTTTTGCCCTATATAGCCGCTTATTAATAGTATCTTTTTCTACCAAAAATGCAGCACTTATTTCATCAATACCAAATCCGCACAGTATTCTTAAAGCCAGACCTATTTGCCCTTCTACAGGAATATCGGGATGGCAAATGGCGAACATCATTTGTAGCTGACTATCATTAATGGTATGTATATCGGGCTCAATATTTATTTGCTCTACCTTATCTATTATGGCGGAATACTGCGTTTTTACTTTATTATTCAGTAAGGCATTTCGCTTGAATTGATTGATGGCTATATTCTTAGCTACTTTATATAACCAAGCTACAGGATTATCGGGTACTCCCGACTGCCCCCAGGATTCGGCAGCCAGTAAAAAAGTTTCAGAGGCTATATCTTCTGCAACCTGAACATTTGATATACCAAAAAGATGACAGAGTATAGTAGTCATTTTACTATACTCTGTTCTAAATAAATTGGGCAAAAGCTCTTGCTGCATATATATTGAATAGGCAACAGCAGTTACTAGTTATTATTATCTGATACCACTACAGGGCGTACTTCCACATTGCCACCATTTTTAAGTATAGGACACCCCTTAGCCAACTCTACAGCTTCATCTACTGTATCAGTTTTTACGATAATGTAACCATTGATGTACTCTTTTATTTCAGCATGTGGGCCATCAGTTACTATATTGCCTGGCATTACGGTTTTAGAATCAGCTATACCTAAACGATTACCACCGCTAGCCATCTTATTTTGGGCTGCTATACCCCCCATCCAAGTCATCCATTCTTGCATCAACTCTTGCATTTGAGCTGGGGAATAATCTATTGCGGGATTGTTTACGGCACGAAATAACAATGCAAATTCTTTCATTTTTTAGTGTTTTTTATCGGTTAAAAACAAATGACAATCGAATATGCCCCAATTGGACAAGATTTGAAAATTATTTTTTCTTTTTTGCAGGTTTTTTTTCAACTGACAGGGTGTATTTTAAGCTTTTTTCCACCCAATGCTGTATATCAGGCTCAGTTTGCAGTAAATTCTCATGCACATAAATATAACCCGAAACTGGCTTGCCCTTCATTTCCATAGGACGACAACCCGATAGTTTTAAAAGTTCTTCTTGTTCTTTAGGGTCTATTCTACACATCAACTCATTATCGCCTACTGTAACACACATTTTATCATCAACCATAAACGCAATACCTCTAAACATTTTCTTTTCAACTACGTTTTCTACTCCGCTGAACGCAGCTCTTAGCCTAGCTGTTAATTGTTCGTTTATAGCCATAATTTTGTTTTGTATAAATCTAAACCAAATATGCATACCACTAATTACTATAATGCATTTATAAGTATAAGCGATGACTGCCCGGTGAAAGTAGGAGAAATACCAGTAACTAAGAAACCAACAATAGCTTCATTACTTTATGATATGATTCAAGGTCATCCATATGAATACACTTCTGACGATATATTATTCACAATTCATGCGAAAAAAAATGAATTAGCCATCAACACAACTAATCGTGAGTTCTTCTTTTCAAAAGGTCAAGCATGTTTAAGAGCCTGCCCGTTAACTAAAAGATATGGATGGGGTGTACATTTTGACGCTAACGGCAAAGTAGCCATATATCCTGCTGACTCGGAAGAATACAATCAACTATCTACCGACCCAGCGTTAAAACAGGTAAAAGCTATGCGCAATAAAAGAGCGTAAAAATCGTTTCAAAAATATTGCTTATGTAAATCATACTAATATGAAACATCTTATAATTATAGTGTCGATGGTCATGCTTTTTAGCGGATGTAGTAAAGACTCAAAGTCTGGAAATACGTTTGCCAGCAAATATTTGATAATTGGCGAATATGGCGGATTTGTGCCTACGGGAATAAAAGGCAAATTTTACTTGGTGCAGGCTGCTAATACTCAACAAGATACTACAGTAGACTATGCCTCTATACCAACATCTGATAACGGATTCCATTTCGACATTACACTTTCTCCTAGTATTACAACAGCCACTGCACCTTATTTAGACTCGGTACCAACTGAGCTGCTAAATAATAATGGTAAAGTATATGGTAGCATGATGCCGGATGCTCCCATGCTAGATGTACGTTATAAAAATGGAACACAATATTATAAATTGACATTTCAGTACGACATAAGTAATTGCAGTAATGAAATACAGCAGTTTATAAACGGGCTAAAAAGTAAACTCAATATTTAATATGCTTATTCTTTAGCGGGCTTAGGCTGTAACCAGCTTAAAGCATTGTAAACACAATTGTGTAGAATAGTTAGGTGCGTCTCTGCCGGCATAAATGCAAATTTCACTTGGCAATTTTTGTTTTTTGTTGTTTTCAACACCTCTACCAGTTGTTTTGCATCTCCTTCCATTTGCCGACCTTCTTTACCTACAGCTACATATATTTTTTTATCTGCTAACGGTAATGTTGCTATTTGCATTTTATATTTCTGCAATAAAGACTCATCATCCCACCAAAGGCTAGGACTTACAATTACATATTTTTTAAATAAATCTGCATTATCTACAAGTAGCTGTGCAGCAAGTAGCCCACCAAACGACTGACCTATAATTGTGGTATTGTCATTTAGTCTGTAATGTTTATTAACAAAGGGTATTGCTTCATTTTTAAGGAAGTCTATAAAATCGGCCGCATGCCCTGTGGTGGGAAAATCTTTTTGATCTTGCAGGTTTCTTGTGGGGAAAGTAAAATCTCTTTTACGGTCTACGTTGGCAATACCTACTATTACTGTTGGCTGCATAACATTTATCATAGTAAGAAACTGCACTATACCAACAACATGTATAAAATCTTCGTTGGCCGAACCGTCCAACAAGTAAATAACAGGATATTTTTCATGTGACTGAGCATAACCATCCGGCAGGTATATATTTAAGACCCTATCTTCATGCAGAGCTGCAGATTGAAGATTTACAGACTCACCTATAACAAACGGCTTAGCAGCCTGTGCTAATGACAAGCCGATAAAAGCTAGGAGAAGCGTAATGGTTAGTAGTAGTTTTTTAGTATACATGGCGACAATTTTGATGCAATATCAGTATTAGCTATAAATGTTTCGGGGGTGATTTTAAAATATCCCCCTTAAAGCCACATACACTATAGCGAATTATATAATTTGAATAATAAAAATATGGAGTTTCAAATTCAGTAAAGTTGTATCTTTGCAGCCCAAAATAAAAATCGTTACAGCCAACCATTACAGGCTGGCTGTTTTTTTAACTTAAAAAAATCATTCTTAAATGGCAACAGTAATCCGTGAGAACATCGGTAATCTGCATGATAAACTAACTGTGAAGCTGGTGAAAGAAGACTACATGCCTGCTTTCGAAAAAACATTGAAGCAATATGCTAAAACAGCAAGTATACCGGGTTTCCGTAAAGGAATGGTACCTACAGGTATGTTGCGTAAAATGGCTGGCCCATCTTTGTTTAACGAAGAAGTTATCAATACAGCGGGTCGTGAGTTGCAAAACTATATGAGGAATGAAAACTTGGCCATATTTGCACAGCCAATGATTATTCCTGATGCCAACCAACCAAAATTGGACATGAATAAGCCTGTTGATATTGATTTTGCTTTCGAAATCGGTATCAAACCAGAGTTTGAATTGACTGCAATAAAAAACAAAACACAACTTAACCGTTACAAAATAACTGTAACCGACAAGATGCTTGACGATGAAATGGATCGTATGTCTCGTCGTTATGGTAAAGTTGAAGATCAAGAAGCTGTAAACACAAAAGACGATATTATTTATTGCACTTTTGAGCCATGCAATGCAGAAGGCGTAGTTAGCGGCGATAAAATTGAAGAAACAGCATTGTTAGAAAAAATGCCTGCAAAACTTCAAGAAATGCTAATGGGTAAAAAAGCTAATGATACATTAGTAATTACCCCTGCTGGTGTGTGTACTGAAGAAGAGTTAACAAAATTCTTGAAAGACCCACTAAAAGCTACAGAAGAAGCAAAAGATAGTCACTACCTACTTACACTTACTAAAGTAGGTAAGTTGATACCTGCTGAAATGAATAGCGAACTATTTGGCAGAGTATTTCCTAATGAAGAAATAGCTGACTTAGACGCTTTTAAAGCTAAAGTAAAAGAAGAACTTCAACGCGAATACGACCGCATTACTCGCGAGCGTTTGCACAACGAAATATTTGAACTATTAGTACACTCTACAGAGATTAGCTTACCTGTAGACTTCCTAAAACGTTGGTTGAGAGAAGGTGGAGAAAAATTAAAATCTGCTGAAGAAGTTGAAAACGAATTCTCAGGTTTTGAGCACCAACTACGCTGGCAGTTAATATCTGACAAAATAGTTACTGATAACAACATTAGCGTAACACGCGAAGAAGTAGCAACAGATATTAAAACTCGCGTATTGTCTTACTACGGTATGGCAATAGATGACGAAGCTCCATGGATGGACAGCTACGTAGACAAAGTAATGAAAGATGAGAAAATGGTAGACGAAACTTTCCGTCGTATTCTTACTGCAAGAATATTTGATGCTATAGAAGGTCAGTTTAACCAAGTGGAAACAGCTATAGAAGAAGAAGCCTTCTTTAAATTAGCTGACCCACATGCTACTCACCACCATCACCACTAGTAGATAAGATTGAGTACCATATACTAAAAAACGCTGCACATGTGCAGCGTTTTTTAGTATATATTAATGTAGTGTTAGTATTCTTATTAACCCAATGAATAAAATATTATCTACCAATTTTTACAAAATAATACGGCTTGGTTTCTTTATTTCGGGTATCTGGGTTTAGGAATGTTCCTGTAAGCTCACTTACTTTAAAAAGTTGGCCTTCTTTTAGCTTAGTGTAGGGTATGCCCATTGCTTTTAGCTCTGTTACACCCTCTTCCATGGTAAGCAAATAAGTGCCATCCTGTATATTACTAATATTTGATGTTTCGTGAATGAGTGCATTAGCATAAAAGTTAATAGCATTCATGGGGTCGTGCATTTTATAAAATGCTACTTTATTAGTAGGCAATTGCTTCGCTCTTATATATCTGCCTACTTGTGCACCTACCTCATACTCTAACAAATGGTAGTATACATAGTTAGTAATGAACACATTGGCAATAATCATAGCGGCAGCAGGCACTAGCAGTATTTTTCCAGCCAGTTCTTTATTAAATAATAGATAAACCAGACCTGCAATACCTATAAGCCATAAACCTATAGCCAATATACCCGATGGGAATACCCAACTAATTAAAAGCCCACAAGCTAAAACTACTATTACGGCTATAACATTCAGCGTAATATGTAATGGTCTGTACAGCTTAACATTTTCCCTGTTTTCTATATAGGACTCAATAGCTTGTGCACAAATAATAGCAGCTAAAGGGAATACTACAAATATATAATGTGGCAGTTGATAAGCAGATGAGCCTAAGGCTAAATAGGCTAATCCAAAACCACCGGTAGCAATGAATTCCTTTCCGGCAGGTAGTTTTAGTTTGTTTTTAATAACAGCTACTATATTTATAATAATAGCCGGCACCAGTATAAATACCCAAGGAAGGAAAGACCATAGCATATTGAGCAATAGAAAACTCATATCTGCACCGTTTTTCCAGGGGCTTTCGCCTGTAATACGTCCAAAACTTTGCGACCAATAGAAAAATCTTAATCCCGATACACCTTTTAAGCCATTTACTGTTTTTTCAGGGTGAAGGTCGAACTGCTGATATAAACCTATACTCATAGGTAGTAATACCACAGCAATAATAACTATACCTACTAAATACCATGGAGAGAAAAAACGCTTCCAGTTGCGCTGCAAGAACCAATGTGTACTAAAACTGAACACAGGCACCATTAAGGCTATCGGGCCTTTGGTTATCATGCCCATGCCTATTGCCACAAATCCTGCCAATAGATAGTTTATACGTTTACTTATATCCCACTCTGCTATACACCATATAGCAGTTATTACCCAGCTCATTAGTATAGTGTCGCAGCGTATATCATTAGTCATTAAGAACATGCCCTGGCAGGTAGCCAATATAAGCGCAGCTGCCCTAGCCGTATTTTCTTTATAAAATAGCCTAGCTAGCCTGTAGGTGGCATATATAGCCCATAGACCAAACAAGATAGAAGGGAGCTTGTAACCGAAGTTATTGACCCCAAATACTTTCATGCTCAACGCACTAATCCAAAATAAGAATGGAGGTTTGTCTAAATACTCCAGCCCTCTATCATAGAGAAACAACCAGTTTTTACTGCGTAGTAATTCGCTACTCATGCTTGCATATTGCGAAGCATCAACGTCCATAGTATCTACCCGAACAGCAGTAAAGTACAAAAGACCTATTAAAATAAATATCCAATTGGGAATACGGGGCATAGTATAGATTTTGCCTTTGCAAAAATAGTTGCAATTTTGATGGAATGTTGCAACTAAAATATTTAGCCACTAATCTGGCCTTTGAATATCCATTTACTACACATAAAGGCACCAAAACACACCAGCCCGCCCTGGTTGTGGCACTGGCGCTTGGCAATATAGTGGGCTATGGCGAAGCACCGGAAATAAGCTACTACCCTGAAACAGTAGCAGGCATGAAGGCTACTCTGGACGAGAAAAAGCCTATGATAGAGCGTTATGCACTAACCGACCCTGGCAGATTTTGGCATTTTTTACATCATCTGATTCCCGGGCAGCATTTTTTAACTGCTGCACTAGACATAGCCGGATGGGATGCCTTTGCACAAATGAGGCGAATGCCACTATATAAACTATTAGGCCTAGAATGGGCAAACATACCCAAATGCGACTATACCATAGGCATAGACCAGCCTGAACAGATGGTAAAAAAACTGCAAGAGCACCCCTGGCCACTATATAAAATAAAAGTTAGCAGCCCTGACGATATAGCCCATCTGGAACTACTAAGGCAGCATACAACTGCTCCATTTAGGGTAGATGCGAATGAAGGATGGAGCTATGAAGATGCCGTAAAACTGCTACCTGAACTAAAAAAACTAGGAGTAACCCTGGTGGAACAACCCCTAGCTAAAACTGAATGGGAGGCTACAGCCGCACTAAAAGCATTAGACATATTACCTTTGTATGCCGATGAAAGCTGCTGCACAGAAGCAGATGTGGACAAGTGTATGACTGCTTTTAACGGCATAAACATAAAACTAACCAAGTGTGGAGGTATAACCCCTGCACTAAGAATGATAGCTAAAGCTAAAGAAAACGGGGTAAAAGTAATGGTAGGCAGTATGAACGAAAGCACTATAGGTAGTGCAGCCATAGCACACTTAATGCCATTGCTAGACGAGGTAGATGCCGATGGACCGCTTCTGCTAAAAGAAGATATAGCTGATGGACTAAACTATGGTAGCGATGGCTATATTAGTATTAGCGGACGAAATGGACTAGGCGTAAGATATACAGGTGTAAGACAAAAACAATAACAAATAGTGCCCTGCAGATGTTGCAGGCACTAAAGCAAGATAAATGCTATTTAACTCAACAGCTTTTGCCATATTTTTCCCGGTAGTAACACTGGGTTACTTTCTGTTGCCATACGCCTACAGATGGATGCTGTTATTAACTGCATCTTGCTTTTTCTATATGTTCTTTAAGCCGGAGTATATATTGATACTCGGGTTTACTATTATAGTAGACTACTTTGCTGCTATATGGATAGAACAAGAAACCGATGCCAAACGAAAACAACTATTTCTGATACTAAGTTTAGTAGCTAACCTGGGCGTTCTGGCGGCTTTTAAATACTACAACTTCTTCAATAAGAATTTATCTTTAGCTACTCATTACTTTGGTTATAAAAATCCATTATTATTTTTAAAAATAGCACTACCTCTTGGTCTGTCATTTCACACCTTTCAGGCTATGAGCTATACCATAGAGGTATACAGAGGTAATTACAAAGCTGAACGACACTTTGGGCTATATGCACTATATGTAATGTTTTACCCGCAATTGGTGGCGGGGCCTATTGAGCGTCCTCAGCAAGTATTACCCCAGCTAAAAACACCACATAGATTTGAGTATGACAAGGTGGTAAGCGGGTTAAGACTGATGCTATGGGGTATGTTTAAAAAAGTAGTAATAGCCGACCAAATATCAACTGCTATTGACCCTATATTCGACCATCCGAGCAGAAACACGGGAGTATCGGTATGGATGGCAGTAGTACTATTTACCTTTCAGATATATTACGACTTTTCGGGCTATTCAGATATAGCCGTAGGCAGTGCCCGCGTAATGGGCATTAACTTAATGCGCAATTTCAATCATCCGTATAGGGCGAAAAGCATTACTGAATTTTGGCGCAGGTGGCATATGTCATTTTCTTCATGGATAAGAGATTACTTATATATACCACTTGGAGGCAACAAAGTAAAGCCAGAAAGAATGTACCTGAACCTAATGATAGTGTTTGTGGCGGTAGGGCTGTGGCATGGGGCTAAATGGCCTATGATAGTATATGGATTTGTAAACGGCATATATGTAGTATTTGGATTAATAACCCAAAACATTCGTAAAAAAATATGGAGTTTTACCGGCATACCCAAACTAGCTAGTGTAAATACATTTTTTCAGGTAGCTACTACGTTTTTTCTTGTATGTGTAGCGAGAGTATTATTCAGATCGGAGTGTATGCTACAGGTAAGGCAACTATATGGTAAAATGCTACACCTACCAACAGAATTGAATAAGGTATACCAACATAAAATAGCGTTTGCCAATCTACTTCCTGATGCTTCTAACTATCCTATACTTATAGCTATAGCTTTATGGATAGGGTTTGCGTCTTGCATACACCGCATTCAGGAAAAATGGAATATTAATGATTTATTATACAGCATGCCTAGGACAGTAAGGTGGGCTTCTTACCTACTGATACTAATAACAATATTTTTATACGGAGCTACTAACAATCAACATTTCATCTATTTTCAGTTTTAGTGCATGAGGCTATTTATCATTAGGTTTTGTTGTTTTGTTGGCATACTCTGGGGGCTATTATGGGGCTTGCAACTAATTATTGAAAATGGGCTAAGGCATTCTAAACATAATGAAACCTGGCTGTGCAAAGTAGAAGACAGTACCTATAACGCAGATTTATTGTTTGTGGGCTCATCAAGAGCTAAGGTGCAGTATAACCCAAGAATATATGATAGCATACTACATACTAATAGCTATAACCTGGGGGTAATAGCCTGGCCTTTAGAAATGCAGCGTACCATATTTGAACTGTATGCCAGACGTAATACCTACCCTAAATACATTATTTTTAATGTAGATATTCACTTGCTATATAAAAAATATGGCACTTCATATTATAGCAATTTTTTACTATACCTAAATGATACCCTACTTACTAGAAGGCTTAAACAATACCCAGAAGCATTAAAGTGGCAAGACTATTACATACCCATGTATAAGTGGACCAATGAAAATACACTAACTGCCGAAGGTTTCAAGAGCTTTTTTAATTTATCAGGAAAAGCTGCTGATACTTTGGTGTATAAAGGGTATTATCCTCAGCACTTGAGCTGGAAACAAGCAACACTAGACAAATGGAAAAGAATTCACCCTAAAGGTGAGCGTACCCTGATAGACCAATTAGCCAAAAGAATGTTTGAGGGTTGGCTAGCAGAATGTAGAAAACATGGCACCAAAGTGATATTTGTAGAGCTACCCATATATTATGAAGCCTACGATATGGAACTAAATAAAGATGTATATAAAGAATACTACACTCACCTAGCAGACAGCCTACACATACCCTACTTAAACTATAATACCGACAGCACCAGATATAAAAAAGAATACTATATAGACCCAACACACTTTAATTCTCGCACAGCAGACTATTATTCAAGAAAAATAGCATTAGAGATAAAGAATAGGCGACTTTTAGAGTAAAGTTATACTTACTATGGGCAAATAGATTTTTTGAGAAAATTTTAAGCATTAGCTTTTATTATATAAACAGCGGAACTGCTACTTTTGTTACTCATACATAAAATATAAGACACAATGCCGGGCTACGAACTATTTGGCGCACAGGAGCGCAAAGAAGTAAATGACGTTTTAGAAACAGGTATTTTAATGCGCTATGGCTTTGACGGCCCTCGTAAAGGTATCTGGAAAGCCAAAGAATTAGAGCAAGAGATATGCAAAGTGTTTGGTGTAGGATATACACAACTAGTAAGTAGCGGTACTGCCGCACTAACTACAGCTATGGCAGCATTAGGCATAGGTGCGGGCGATGAAGTGATAATGCCAACATTTACATTCGTAGCTAGCTTTGAGGCTGTATTGTCTGTAGGTGCTATTCCCGTACCGGTAGACATTGACGATACGCTTACTTTAGACCCTAGTGCAGTAGAAGCTGCCATAACACCACGCACAAAAGCTGTAATGCCTGTGCATATGTGTGGCAGTATGGCACAGCTAGACGAACTGAAAGCTATTTGCGATAAACATAACTTACTATTATTAGAAGATGCCTGCCAAGCTATAGGTGGTACTTATAAAGGCAAAGCATTAGGTTCTATAGGTAATGCCGGCACTTTTTCGTTTGACTTTGTAAAAATTATTACCTGCGCAGAAGGTGGTGCAGTAATGACAAACGATAAAACTACCTATGAAAAAGCAGACCAATATAGCGACCATGGTCATGACCACATGGGCAAAGACCGCGGAGCAGACTTGCACCCATATTTAGGTTATAACTTCCGCATATCTGAACTGCATGCTGCGGTGGGGCTAGCACAAGTGCGCAGACTGGAAGAGTTTTTAACTCTACAAAGAAAAAACCACAGCATAATTTGGAATGCATTAAAAGATATTGAGGGTGTAACTTTCCGCCGTATACCTGATGCGACCGGAGATACCGGTTCATTCTTATCCTTCTTTTTACCTACAGAAGAAATGACCAGAAACGCTATAACAGCGCTACAAGCAGCGGGTGTTGCCGGCAACTTCTACTGGTATGACAACAACTGGCACTATATACGCAAATGGCAACACTTGCAAAGCGGTAGCTGGATGAACAGATTTTACGAAGAGCAGAAAAAACAAGTAATGCACTACGCTAATCAGGCATATCCTATAAGTGACGCACTAATGAGTCGTTGCATATCTTCATCTATAAGCCTTACATGGACTGAAGAACAAGCAAAAGAAAGAGGTGCTAAAATAGCTGAGATATTAAAAAGTGTATTGGTAGGCGCTACTGCCTAATACACCCAATAAATATATAATAGAGCGAGTTGTCTACTAAAAGGCAACTCGCTTTAATGAAAAAGAAAGTCGATATAACAAATGTACCTTACCCACCGCCATAAATGTACTGTTTGCGGTAGTTAACAATTGTACACTATATGACAACAGCAGAGATACTGAAGAAAGTAAGACGCATTGAAATAAAGACTAAGGGACTGAGTAATCACATTTTTGCCGGAGAGTATCACTCACACTTCAAGGGGCGTGGTATGTCGTTTAGCGAAGTAAGAGAATACCAGGTAGGAGATGATGTAAAGTTCATAGACTGGAATGTTACTGCGCGTTTTTCTCACCCTTTTGTAAAAGTATTTGAAGAAGAACGAGAACTAATAGTGATGCTACTGGTAGATGTAAGTAGCAGCTCGTTATTTGGGACTACAGAACGCAGTAAGCGAGAATTGATAACTGAGCTTGGAGCCGTTTTATCTTTCTCGGCTACTACCAACAACGACAAAGTAGGTGTCATTTTCTTTAGCGATAAAGTAGAGAAATATATTCCTCCTAAAAAAGGTCGCGGCCATATACTTAGAATTATACGTGAATTAATAGCCTTGGAGCCTACCAATACGGGCAATACTAAGGTAGGAGTAGCTTTAGAGTTTCTAAATAATGTGGTGAAGAAAAAAACAATTTCGTTTGTAATGAGCGACTTTGTAAGCCAGTCTTATGAACACCCGCTAGCCCTAGCAGCAAGAAGGCACGATATTATAGGCATTCATGTATATGACAAACATGATAAAGAACTACCTAAGGTAGGACTAATGCAGGTAATAGATTCGGAAACGGGGCAAACAGCTTGGATAGATACTGACGATAGTACTACCAGAAAACAGTATGCTGCCAACTTTGACCAATACTGGAAACAGTGCACCCAAAACTTTCGTAAAACCGGAGCATCGCTACTATCGGTACGTACAGACCAAGACTATGTAAAAGTTTTACAGGGATACTTTAAAAACAGATAAAGAGCATAGCGGTATTTACCACAACAAACTGCATTTTCAATGAAAAAAACTGACGTTGCCATAATACCCAACAAGCATATGAGGATAACGATAAAACATATTGCTTTACTACTTACACTACTACTGAATATAAAAAACAGTGTATGGGCTCAGGGTGATGCAAAATTTAGTGCGCGCCTAGACCCAGCCAAAATATTAGCCGGAGACCAAGCCAGATTGTTTTTAGAAGTGCAATACGGTCAGGCTACAGAAAAGATACAATGGACTATAACTAAGGATACCTTTAACACACTAGAAATAGTAGAAAGAGGTAAAATAGATACACAAAAGCAAGGAGACAAAACCATACTGCGCCAAAGGCTACTGATTACCGGCTTTGACTCCGGAGTTTATAAAATACCACCATTTCAGTTTACTGTTGTGCCTAATGGTGGAGGTAGTCCATACCCTATTCTATCAGATTCCTTTATGCTAGAGGTGCAAAGTGTAGCTGTAGATACTAACCAAGCTTTTAAGCCTATTAAGAATATTATATTAGTAAAATCTAGCTGGATAGATTATATATGGTATTATGTAGCTATTCTGCTAGTGCTATTAGCTGCATTTGTAGGCGTATTTTACTGGGGCAAAAGCAAGAAAAAAGAAGCACCAGCTCCTAAAATACCTGCTAAACCACTACAAGACCTAATGCTAGATATGCTTAGCCAACTAGAAGCTAAACAGCTATGGCAGAAAGGACAAGTAAAAGAATACTATATAGAACTTACTGACATAGTACGCAGCTATATAGAAAAACGCTTTAAAACTCCGGCTATGGAGCTGACTACAGATGAACTGCTAGATAAAGCCAGACAGCATAAAGAATTGATTACATACGTAGACTTACTAAAAACGATATTGCAAACGGCCGACTTAGCCAAATTTGCAAAAAGCCAACCATTGCCTCAAGAGCATTTTGATGCTATGGAATATGCAAAAAAACTTATTGACACAAGCAGACCACAACTACCAAACACACCAACTGAACAGAAAATATGAAAGCACTCTTAGACATAAGGCACCTAACGTTTGCGCATCCTCAGTTTTTTTTGTTACTGGTGCTGATACCATTTTTATTATGGCTAGAAAGTAAGCGAAAGAAAAAAGATAAGCCGGTAGTAAGGCTAACATCTCTTAACGGATTTAAAGCCGTAAAGCCAGGATTAAAAGTACAGCTATTACCCGTATTAACAGCATTACGCATGATAGCTGTGGCTGCTGCAATAATAGCCCTAGCAAGACCGCAAAGCACTAATACCACTGTAGATAGTGACACTGACGGTATAGACATAGTGTTGGGTATAGACATATCTGGCAGTATGCTAGCTGAAGACTTTAAGCCGAACCGTATAGAGGCCACTAAGCAAGTAGCGGCAGACTTTATAGATAAGCGCCCAGGAGATAGAATAGGACTTGTAGTATATGCTGGTGAAAGCTTTACTATGTGCCCGATAACCATAGACCACAACATACTTAAAAGCCAGCTAATGCAACTGAAAAATGGTATGATAGCCGATGGTACTTCTATAGGCATGGGCTTAGCAACATCGGTAGACAGGCTACGTTCTTCTAAAGCTAAGAGCAAGGTAATAATACTAATGACAGATGGTGTGAACAACGTAGGCCTAATAGACCCTAATACAGCTATGGAAATAGCTAAAGCATACAAAATAAAAGTATATACCATAGGCGTAGGTAGCGAAGGTATGGCCATGACCCCGATGCAAGGGCCCGATGGCAGCACTACACGCCAACTGGTAAAAGTAAATATAGACGAGGCTCTTCTAAAACAAATTGCAGTACAAACAGGTGGGAAATATTTTAGAGCCAGAGGAAATAGGTCTTTACAAGACATATATGATGATATTGATAAGATGGAAAAAACTAAAATTAATGTTACCTCTTTTAAGCATTATGCAGAGTTATTTTTCCCGTTTGCAGCTATAGCCATTATAGCACTTTGTTTAGAGCTAGTATTGCGCTTTACAGTATTCAGAAGCATTACCCAATAAAGGCCTACTTTACTAACCTTACCTATAATAAAAGGCAGTGGCACATGATGAATGTCCGCTGCCTTTTTAATTAGCCTATAAATAGCAGTTTACCAACTAAAGAGAAATAACCGCATTGAAACCGCACTAATATTTATATTTTTGCGACACTATGGCAAATGAGAATAAATTACAGGCCATTATAGGCCATTGTAAGGAATATGGTTACATTTTTCAGTCGAGCGAAATATATGATGGATTAAGTGCTGTTTATGACTATGGTCAGAATGGAACTGAACTAAAAAAGAATATCAGAGACTACTGGTGGAGAAGCATGACCCAAATGCATGATAACATTGTGGGTATAGATGCGGCTATATTTATGCACCCTACAGTATGGAAAGCTAGTGGGCACGTAGACAACTTTAGCGACCCTATGATAGACAATAAGGACAGCAAAAAACGCTACCGTGTAGATCATTTAATAGAGGGTTTTGTAGAAAATATGGATAAAGCTGCCGGCGATGCTATACTGGCAGAAATGGATCAGCTACTAGCTGCTAATGACTATGCAGGACTAAAACAACTGATAGAAAGCAACAAAATATCTTGCCCTATAAGCGGCACTTGCAACTGGACTGAGGTGCGTCAATTTAATTTGATGTTCTCTACACAATTAGGTTCGGTGAGTGATGAAGCTAGCGAAATATATTTACGCCCCGAGACTGCACAGGGTATTTTTGTAAACTTTTTGAATGTGCAAAAATCGGGCAGAATGAAAATTCCGTTTGGTATAGCACAAACGGGTAAAGCTTTCCGTAATGAGATAGTGGCACGTGGTTTTATCTTCCGTATGCGTGAGTTTGAGCAAATGGAAATGCAATTTTTTGTTCGCCCGGGCACACAAAAAGAGTGGTACGAATACTGGAAAGAAACCCGTATGAAGTGGCACCTAAGCCTTGGTATATCTCCGGACAAATACCGCTTTCACGACCATATAAAACTGGCACATTATGCCGATATGGCTTGCGATATAGAATATGATTTCCCTATGGGCTTTAAAGAAGTAGAAGGCATACATAGCCGTACTGACTTTGACCTGAAAAATCATCAGGAATTTAGTGGTAAAAAACTGACTTACTTCGATACGGAAATCAATCAACACTATGTGCCTTATGTTGTAGAAACCTCTATAGGTCTTGATAGAGCTGTTATGCTAATATTGAGCGAAGCCTATGAAGAGCAAGACTTAAGCACTGCAGACAAGCAAGATAGCCGTGTGGTATTAAAACTACCCCCAATGGTAGCGCCCATAAAGCTAGCCGTATTGCCACTTACTAAAAAAGATGGCTTACCTGAAATAGCTAAAGGGCTGATAGACGAATGCCGTCCGCACTTTAAATGCTTCTATGAAGAAAAAGACACCATAGGTAAACGCTATCGCCGTATGGATGCATTGGGTACTCCTTTCTGTGTAACTATTGACCACCAAACTAAAGAAGATGGCACCGTAACTATACGCCACCGCGACAGCATGGAGCAAGAGCGCATAGCACTAGCCGACGTAAAAAAACTAGTATTAGAAAAAACTAGCTTTTTCTCTTAAAGCAATAACACTGAATATACAAAAGCCCCGAAAAACAGATTTTTCGGGGCTTTTCTTATAGCTTTATTTCGCAACCAAAGTACTAGTAAAATATCTTATCAAGCTGATGCTTTATAATACCGGCATCGCTGGCTTTTTTAAAGAGGGTTTCTATAGCTCTTCTACCTGTTTCTCCTAAGTCTGTAGTATATTCATTTACATATAACTCTATATGCTTACGCATCACTTGCTCCTCCATTTCTTGAGCATTGCATCTAATAAATTCTGTTAGTTCAGGATAGCGTTTCCAGGATAGTGCTAAGCTTTCCTTTATTAATGCATCAACTTGGGCAGCAACATCACTTCCCAGACTTCTTTTTATGGCTATACCGCCTAACGGTATGGCAGCCTGTGCGGTTTGTTCCCACCAATCGCCAAGGTCCATTAGTTTTACAAGTCCTTTTTTCTCATAGGTAAATCTGCCTTCATGAATCATCAAGCCGGCATCATAGGCACCACTGAGTACAGCTCCTTCTATATCGCTGAATATCATTTCAGTTTTATGAGTGGCATGTGGCGCAGCCAGCGTGAATAACAAATTTGCAGTAGTATTTACACCAGGTATTGCTATTTTACAATGCGCTAAATCTTCAAAATTTATAGGGCGTTTTGAAACCAATAATGGCCCCACACCTTTGCCTAAAGCACTACCGCTATGCAGCAGTGCATACTCTGATGCAACCTGTAGAAAAGAATTATAACTGAGTTTAGTAATATCTAACTTACCTTGTGCAGCCCATAGGTTTAGTGTTTCCACATCTTCCATAGCCACGTCAAACGATAAACCTTTAGTATCTATACCACCATTAACCAGAGCATCAAAAATAAAAGTATCGTTTGGGCAAGGACTAAAGCCTAATGTAAGACGCATAATAAAATATAAATTTAGGTTACAAAAGTAACTACTATCTATTGCTTACACTGTGCTACAAAATCTATAAGCCATTTGTTTAAATTAATGATGGCCTCTTTCATTTGCCACTGGCTTTTATCTCTAGGTATTACATAATTAGATATGGCGCGTACCTGCGCAAAAGGCACCTCCATATTTAAGCAAGTAAAGTGCAACGCTCCGCCTTCCATGCTTTCAACATCGCAAGCGAACATTTTTTTACGGCGTGCTATGGTATTGGCATTACCACTTACTGTATTCACAGTAAGACCCTTTACTTTACGTAGCTTTATATAGTTGTTGCAAGTATGGTAGTGTAGTGTTTCCAGTTCGCACTGTTCGTTATACACTCCTTCACCTGCATGCAGTAAGCCCATGTCAAAAATATCAATATAGTTATCATGGTCTTCTGCACCTAAATCTCCCCAACGCTCGCTAGTAATATGTACTACCTCACCTAAAGGAAGAGTATCATCAAAACTACCACACACCCCCACCTGTAATACAAAATCGTACTTATTACGCATCAGCTCTCGCTGTAGGTGGAAGGTGGTAGCCACTTGGCCCACTCCTGTAACCAATACAGTGATATGCGGAGCAGCTTTAGTGGTATGCACTAAAGGCAAATAATCGGCATGAGGAATTTCTTGGTTGTTGTTATGCTTTGTTAAAAAAGGCTGAACCTCTCCGTAGGTAGCTGCAACTATCAATATCTTCATACTGCAATTAACGGCTTTTTTTGCTAAACCGTTCAGTAATGCTAATTTTGCACATAAATTTAATAAATGGTTTATTTGACACGTGTGGAGCATTTTAATGCGGCGCACAAACTGTATAACGACAACTGGACCTGTGAGCAAAATACAGAGGTGTTTGGTAAATGTGCTAATGCCAACTGGCATGGTCATAATTACGAATTACATGTTACTTTAAAAGGCAATCCGCATCCGGATACAGGTTTTATATTTAATGCTAAAGAATTGGGTGATCTGATAAAGCAGGTAATTATTGAAAAGGTAGATCACAAAAACCTAAACATGGATGTAGACTTTATGAAAGGGAAGTTTACCAGTGCTGAGAATTTAGCAATAGGCATATGGAACGAACTACAACCCCACATTACTGCATCGGGCGCACAACTACACTGCATAAAGCTGATAGAGACACGTAGCATATACGTTGAATATTATGGCGGTGAGTAAACCCCAAGCAGCAACTATACTAAATAAGAAAACACCAAACCGTGGCTTACAAAAAAACAGAACTGTATGACGAAAATAGCACTAAGCTATTGAGCGACAGTTACAAAAACATAATAACCGCCGTAGGCGAAGATGCAGAGCGCGAAGGCTTACTAAAAACGCCTGAACGTATGGCTAAAGCAATGCAGTTTCTTACACAGGGTTATAACATGGATGCGGCAGAAATACTAAACTCTGCAAAATTTAAAGAGGGCTATAGCGAGATGGTACTTGTAAAGGATATAGAGCTCTACTCTATGTGCGAACACCACTTACTACCATTCTTTGGTAAAGCACATATAGCATACATACCCAATGGCTATATAACCGGACTAAGTAAACTAGCAAGAGTAGTAGACACATTTGCACGCAGACTACAAGTGCAGGAGCGCCTAACCCACCAAATACTGGATGTGATACAAGAAACGTTGCAGCCACTAGGTGTAGGCGTAGTAATTGAGGCTCAACACTTATGCATGATGATGCGAGGTGTGCAAAAACAAAACAGCAGTACCACAACTTCTGCCTTCAGCGGAGAATTTATGAAAAATGAAACCCGCTCAGAGTTTTTAAAGCTGATAGGAAAAGATCACAGATAAATAGTTGATTAATAGATAACGGAGGGCTGCACTTTAACATGCAGCCCTCCGTTGTATTTTGTAAGTGAATATACTTGCGTATGTTATACCGAGAAACTATCGCCACAACCGCAACTACGGCTGGCGTTAGGATTGTCGAAATGAAAACCTTTACCATTTAGACCATCAGAGAAGTCTAAGGTAGTATCGCACAGATACAAAAAACTTTTAAGGTCGGTGACCAATTTCACACCTTGATCTTCAAATTCTTGATCTTTAGGCTGAGGCTCATTATCAAAGTCTAGTTTGTAAGACAAACCCGAACAGCCCCCACCCACTACACTAACGCGTAGAAAATAATCGTCGCCAAGGCCTGCCTCACGTTTTAGCTGCTCTACTTTTTCTTTGGCTTTATCGCTTACGTATATCATGATATACAAATGTTTTACTGCACAGTTTACAATGAGTAGATATCCCAAATACACCACAAGACATGCAGCGTATAGGAACTACCCAATACATAAACCCTAACTACAGATAGTGATTAAAATAAATTAATGCGAAGCTGTAGCTATTTCAGGTAAACCATTCTTAACACGATAATCGTTGATAGCAGCCTTGATAGCATCTTCTGCCAATACAGAGCAGTGTATTTTTACCGGTGGTAAGTTTAACTCTTCAACAATATCCATATTGTCTATAGCTAGTGCTTGATCTACAGTTTTACCTTTCAACCACTCAGTAGCTAATGAAGAAGAAGCAATAGCGGAACCGCAGCCAAATGTTTTAAATTTAGCATCGCGAATTACGCCACTTTCTTCGTCTACTTCTATTTGTAAGCGCATTACGTCGCCACACTCAGGAGCACCTACAAGACCTGTGCCCACATTTACTTTTGACTTATCGAGTGTACCTACATTTTTAGGATTGGAATAATGATCGATAACTTTCTCTGAATATGCCATGGTTATTTTACTTTTCCGCATGATGTGTTGTTCACACCACAATATGTTAAAAAATTATTTATTAGATATTTTACGTGCTGTTCCGTAAAATTGATTATTTACTTTACTACAACTATACTACTAGTGGTGTGCCCACTCGATAGTGTTTAAATCAATACCCTCTTTGTACATTTCCCAAAGTGGGCTCATTTCGCGTAGTTTATTTACAGTTTTGGTGATAGCATCAATCGTATAATCGATTTGCTCGTCGGTAGTGAAACGACCTAAACCAAAACGTAGAGAACTATGCGCTAAATCATCTCCCAGACCTAATGCTTTTAATACATATGAAGGCTCAAGAGAAGCTGATGTACAAGCAGAACCACTAGAAAGAGCGATATCTTTATTAAAGCCCATCATTAAACCTTCACCCTCTACATACTTAAAAGAAATATTACAAGTATGAGGTAAGCGATGTTCACGGTTGCCGTTTACATAAGCTTCTTCTATTTGTAATAGCGCATTTTCTAGGCGGTCTCTCATGGCACTTAGGCGTTTAGCCTCTTCTGCCATCTCATTCATACACAATTCGCAAGCCTTGCCTAAACCTACTATACCCGGTACATTTAATGTACCACTACGCATACCACGCTCGTGGCCACCGCCATCCATCTGTGCAGTTACCTTTACTCTTGGATTTTTACGGCGCACATATAAAGCACCAACACCCTTAGGGCCATACATTTTGTGTCCGCTGAATGCCATTAAATCTATACCATCAGCTTGCACATCCACAGGCACTTTACCTACTGCTTGCGTACCATCAGTAAAAAATAAAACACCATGCTTACGAGCTATTTGGCTTATTTCACGTACAGGCTGTATAACACCTATTTCGTTATTACCATACATTATGGCAATAAGTATAGTTTTATCGGTAATAGCAGCTTCTAGCTCTGCTAAATCTATAAGACCATCAGGCTTAACCTCTAAATAAGTTACTTGTCCACCTATTTTTTCAATGTGTTTACAAGTATCTAATACGGCTTTATGCTCAGTAGTACAAGTAATGATATGATTACCTTTACTTGCATACATTTCATAAACACCTTTTATACCTAAATTATCAGCTTCAGTAGCACCTGAAGTAAAGATGATTTCTTTTGGATCGGCATTAATTAATTTGGCTACTTGCTCACGCGCATAATCAACAGCCTCTTCTGCTACCCAACCGAAAGAGTGGTTGCGGCTAGCTGCATTACCGAATTTTTCAACGAAATACGGTAACATAGCTTCCAATACGCGCGGATCCATTGGCGTAGTAGCGTTATTGTCTAAATATATTGGCAATTGCAATTTCATACAGATTTTTCCCAGTCTATGGATATTATTAAAGACAAAATTACGAACATTGCATCGGTAATCGGTTTCTTATAGGATTTTACCTTCAAATATTCCCATTTATAAAAACTATACGTAATGCTAAAAATTGAACACATAGGTATTGCCGTTAAGGACTTAGAGCAGTCCATACCCTTATTTGAACAGCTACTTAACACACCTTGCTACAAGACAGAAGAAGTAGCCAGCGAGGCTGTAACAACTGCTTTTTTTAAAACCGGTGACAGTAAAATAGAACTAGTAGCATCTGCTAACGAGCAGAGTGCCATAGCTAAATACATTAGCAAAAAAGGCGAAGGGATACATCATATAGCATTTGAGGTAGAAAACATAGAGGCAGAGATGAAACGTTTATCCGCACTAGGGTTTGAGCTATTATCGCCCACACCTAAAAAGGGGGCTGATAATAAACTGGTTTGCTTTCTACACCCTAAAACTACCAATAGCGTGCTTGTAGAGCTAACACAAGAGATTATATAATTATTTATTCTGTTCGGTAGGTAGCTCGCCTATATTAAATAGCTTGTAGGCGAGCTGCACTCCGGCTTCGTCTGGCTTGGTATAGCTAAACGATTGACGGGGAACGATATAATTGCCACTAGTGCCCATAACATAGTAGGTAATGGTTTTTAACTTGCCTTTGTTCTCAAACACTATAAAAGCATTGGGCACATTGCCGGAAGTCACCCAATTAATATTACAATCTTTTAATCTATCTACTACCTCAGTATTAGCATTACCCAATACATTTAGCTTCATAGGCATAGCCATGCCGCAATAAGGCAACAACTGAGGGTAATAATTATACAGCTTTACTAGCCAACCGTCACGCTCGCTTTCTTTTTTTTCTAAATCGTTACATCTAGCCAGTTCTTCATATATCCTAGCCAAAAATAACTTTTCGTACTCAGGGTCTATTTTCTCTGTATTTAGTATTTGCTGTAACAACCTTTTAGCCTCAGTATAGTTTTTCTGCTTCACTTTTAGGCGAGCCACCATTAGCTGGAAGTACTTTTTAATGGCAGGCCGCTGATTGATGGTAAGCTCTTTGTTGAATTTATTAAGAAAAAACTTAGTGCTGAAATCTTGTAGTAAATACCAAATTTCGTCCCAACTTACTGTGCTTTCATTAGAAAACAGCTTATATATAACTCTGTCCCTTTCCGGATTTTGAGCAAACTGATTGATGATAAGGAACTGCTGCATATACTTTTCGCTAAGCAAAGAGCTCATAGAGGTAAGTACTTTAAAATTGTACCACCAGTTACGATGTTCAAATTTCTGCATTTCCCACTCACGCTCTTTATTAATTAGCTTCAGAAGCTGTACGCTAAACTCATAATGGCTTTGTCCAAGTGTAGTGCCTATATGCACTTCTTTAAAATCTGCTGCTCTATTGGCATACTTTATACTTTGAGCTACCTGACCATCGTATAACATAGCACGGCTAAGAGCTATATTGTACCATCCATAACCGGGGGTAGTACCGGCAGCTTTTATCATATTACGAGATAAAGTAATTGCCTCTTTAGGCAGGCCTTTATATATATGTAAAATACTGGTATAATAGGCCCACTCTTGCAAGCGTTTATCACCGGCATCAGAGCGTGAGGCTATCTGATATTGCTTTTCTGCCGTTCTAAAATCTCCACAAACAGCCTTAAATGTAGCATAATTATTATGGGGTAGCCTACCCTCTGCTTCCATCAGCATAAAGTACTTTTCAGCACTATCTATCTGGAAAGAGTAGCTATACAGCATATTACGATAATGGTAAACTGTTTGTTTCTCAGACTCAGACAAACCAGGCTGTAACTGGTCATTTAGTGGCTTATTCTTATTAATAAGCAGCATACAAGTATCTAAATAGCGCTGCGCTAATGCCTCATTTTCATCTATAGAGTTGCGTAAAAAAGCATATTTGCTATGGGTGTAGAAACGATTTCGGTGTACTGTCCATGCCATATATGAATATGGGTCGATATAGTTATGCAACTGAAAATTCCACTTTTTCATACGCACAAGTGTAGCAAAAGCCTTGTCAGGTTGGTCGGTATTGCTGTAACTATTTACCAAATTGTAAACGATTAAAGAATAATCGGGAGCAAACTGCCTTACAGGATATAGCTCCATAATATTACCTGTACGAACTTTAAGCGCCTTTTTATAGTCGCGCTCAATAAGATCTAAGGCGCGCTCCAGGGGATAAATAGCAGACTTAAAGCCTAAGTAATCGGCCGCATGTGTGTATTTATATACCCCCTCAAACATCCAACCTACGTAATACGTACTATCAATACGTTTAAACTCGCGAGAACGAGGCAGGGCATCATCACTATAGATATTCTCGCTGGCGCGTTTGGCATCTATTTGAAAATAACGCGCCGGCATTTTTGCAGGTGGGTGTGGTGGCCTAAACTCAGGTGGAATATCCTCAGGCTTCATTCTGCGCCCGGTAGACTGTCCCCACATACTGGTAGTACTTACCACAAGTATGCCGAATAGAGCAATCAGTTTTAGGATATTATTAGGTAGTAAAGGCATGTATAAATAAAAAGCTATATTAGAATAATTGCTGTGTACAATGGACTAAAGGCTACTTCATTTCTTCATAGTCTATATAGTCTCCACCTTTCGATTTTACTTTTTTCTTACTAGCAGCTGCATTCATATTCCTTTGTTGTTCCTCCATACGGCGATTCATTTCGCGAAGCTGCTGTTGCATATCGCGGAGTCTATCATCGGTATTAATGTTAGAACGAAAAATAGAAAACACATACCGCTTGAGAAAACTATACACCAAAATAGTGAGCGTAAGACCAATAAGGATGCCCTTTATCATATACTACAAAGGTAAATAATAGGCGTACAAAGCGAGTTAATAAAAATATAATTGTACCCACCCCAAAACACAGTAAGAAAAATATACATAAAAAGACTAGTACACACGTTATAAAAGCATTATCTTAGAGGAGAACACAACACACAACCATATGATAAGCAAGCATTTACGCCTCTTACTGCTGAGTATATTTATAGTATGCAGTGCCAAAGCACAAACAGCAGTAGACATGAACAACACACTTATAGCATCGCTAGATACGCTGTACCAATTATCAGGGGCATGGCGTAGCCATTATAATAAAATAGATAAAGACACTAAGCATTATGCTGACCTAAAAACCGAAAGGACAGCATGGGAACAGTATACAACACGAAAAATAGAAGAGATTAAAGCGCTAAAAGATGTAGGGGGATCGGCTAAATACAGAGGCTCGGTATATATGATGTTTCTGTACCACAAACAAACTATTGCTAATTTGTTTTTGCAATTTGAAAAATTGAATGAACGCACCACTATAACCCAAATAGCTCCATATAAACAAAAACTAGTTGAGGTAAGTGGTAAGCAAAAAGAGTTTCAGGCTAAAATATTGGAAGAGCAAAAGATATATGCACACAGCAATAAGTTTGAACTGGAGTAGGCATATAATTATACTATAAAACTTACAAAAGGTAGCAGATTTGCTGCCTTTTGTGTTTATATGATATGGCTATTCTCTTGAACGATTGACCCAAAAGTTTTTTACTATGAGTGCAACTGCAACAAGATTGAGCAAGGAACCTAAGAAAACAATAATACCACTTAGCTGTTGCGATTGTTTCTTTAATAATAAACCCACCAAAACTACAGCCATAGATATGGCAAGGATTAATAGTGCACGTTTTAATTCATTAGGAGCTTTCAAGACGAAATATTTGAACTAAAAGTAGAGAAATGTAGCTTAATGTGGCATTTATAAATAAATAGTGCAATTAGTCTACGAATGTTAAAATTACATGAATAGTTCATGTCACTAAACTATACTTCCATATTTGGATCTGCTTCATTGAGTGATGGATAATATTTCCCGTCTAAAATCCATTCGTTTTTTGCCTCATTTTTTACAAAAACTAAATGAATTATTTTTGCGTATGATGGCTTTACTTCTGAATTCATATCTACTTCATAAGTAGAAAATACAATTTCATTCTGCTCGTAGGTTTTGGGGTCAGGCAATTCTTTTTTAATGTTTTCAATTCTATAGTTAAAAAGCTCATTATTCATGGTATTGTTTTTTGTTACTGAAATTACAAATATAACTGAAGAGGCTACCTTATTTGGTAGTCTTTTTGTCACACCCACTCATTGGGCTTAGTATAAGTCTTTAACCCATCTGTTACGGTATCGTTCATTACTGATTTATCAAATTTAGACCGATTTTTCTCCAAATAAACAACGGGTTTACACAAATCAAACAGTTCAGATGAAGTACGCTTAGGAGGAAAATATATTTTCACCTCTTTAGTTGGAAATTGATTTTTTATTGTTTGAACTGTATTTATTAAATCACTATCTGCTGTAACTAATACTAATTTATCAACTTTATCATTAAAACAATCCAAAAGCATATGTATCGAAATATTAACATCTGTTCTTTTTTCTTCTTGAGTTTGAAAAACATTTGTGCACACAGCGCACCTTATATTTTTTGTGTAATATTTACCTTTTACTATTTCAAATCTATCTCCATTTAAAAGCTTATTTGCATTTAACAAAGCCGACTGCCTACTTCTTTTATTTGTATTGATTGGCGGCGAAGTAAAGTATTTTACACATTCTAAACTTTGTTCATTTGGCATAAACTCTTCGCACAGAGCTACAAAATCTATCCAGTAAAATCTTTTCCAATCTCTATCGGATTTACACATTTCTCTAAGACCATAATAAAAATTAAATCCATCAAAATAGTATATAACTCTTTTCATTATATTTTATTTAATGCAAAAAAAAAGCTGCCATTGGCAGCAAGACTATATTACAGAGAATATAGCGGGGCGTTATGAATACAAAAATACAAAATGATTTGAGTTAACAAAATTTCTATGAAATATTTTTAAAACTACTTTGTTTGGTTTTTTATTTAAAACGACTATAATCATGTAATGCGACTATTTTATTTTACTAAATGTAAAATATACTTTACTTTTAGTAAAAAATAAACGACATAAAAAAATCAATGCTTTTGCCACACATCTATCGCACTATAGGTTGCATTATGCTATTGCCTTTTGCAGCGCTCTTTGTTGCTACGTTTCACTTCGATTATGCCATTCCCCACTTTGAATTGTCAAAAGAGCTAGCTCAAAAACTATTCTTCATCATAAATAAGCCCAGTATTATTGAAGATTTCCCTAATGGGCTAACTGACGAACTGGCGACTGTAGGCATTATAGTTTCTCTTTTTATGATAGCCTTTTCTAAAACAAAAAATGAAGATGAATATGTGCAGCAAGTAAGGCTACATTCCTTGCAAATAGGCGTATATATACACTACTTTATCTTTATTTTGCTAACCCTTACCGTATATGGGGGTGGCTACTTAAGTGTGGTGCTATATAATATTATAACGGTTCTGGTAATATTTATAATAGTATTTCACTACAACATATATCTTAAACCAATGCTTAGCAAAAATTAATGGGCCATGAAGAATAGTATAAAAGTGGAGCGAGCCCGTCATAACATGACTCAAGCAGACTTAGCTGAAAAAATACAGGTGTCGAGACAGACAATAAATGCTATAGAGTCTAACAAATATGTACCGTCTACAGCATTGGCATTAAAACTATCAGAACTCTTTCAAAAAACAGTAAATGAACTGTTTGAACTGGAAGAAGGAGATTAGACTTTAATAAATACATATAAAAAACACAACAAATAGTTAAATGAAGGGCAAATACAACCCTATGGGGTAAACGTGCATTTCTTTTACATTACTTTGACAATAATACTACCATAACCACTGTATGAAACGTTGCTTTTTATTACTCCTCTCCATTATAGCAATGGAGACGGCCACACGTGCACAGGTAACTGTAAAGGGGGCTTTTTTAGACACACTCAACTATATATCGCTACAGCGAACATCGGTTGTGTTTCTGAACACTAAAGATTCTGTGATTGTAAACTTTACAAGATCCCATGCAGATGGCAAATTTGAAATTATCCTGCCTAAGGAAGGAAAGTATTTAATGCGCGCCACCTTTCCCGGCTTTGCAGAATACATAGACGAAATAAACATAAGTAAAAAAGAAACTAACCTAGGGAATATAGCGCTAGTAAGCAAGCAGCATATACTTAAAGAATTTGTATTAACTAAGCAATACGCAGCTATTAAGATAAAAGGTGACACAACAGAATATGTAGCAGATAGCTTTTTAACTAAAGAAAATGCAACGGTAGAAGACTTATTAAAAAAGCTACCCGGCATACAAGTAGATAAAAGCGGTAAAATAACTGCCCAAGGAACAGAAGTACAAAAAATACTGGTAGACGGTGAAGAGTTTTTCTCTGACGACCCCAAAGTAGTAACCAGGGGTCTACAAGCTAATACTGTAGACAAAGTGCAAGTGTTTGACAAAAAAAGCGAGCAAGCAGAATTTACCGGAATTGACGATGGAGAAAAAACAAGAACCATAAACCTAGAACTGAAAGAGGATAAAAAGAAAGGCTACTTTGGCAAACTAGACGGAGGAGCAGGCACAGACCAATACTTTCAAAACCAAGGCATGGTGAATAGCTTTAAGAGTAAAAGACAAGTGTCGGCCTTTGGCATAGTGTCTAATACTGACAAAGCGGGACTAGACTGGGGCGAAAATGAAAAGTATGGTGGTAGTAACGCCAATACTACTGTGTCGGAGGATGGGGGTATCTATTCATTTGTGACCGGCGGAGATAATGACCTATCGGGGTGGGATGGCAAATATGAAGGTGAGGGCTTTCCTAAAACCTGGACAGGTGGTGCACACTACGCCAACAAATGGAATGAAGACAAAACGCACCTATCTACCAACTATAGATTTGGCAGGCAAAATGTAGAGATGAATGGGCTTACCACTACACAGTATACACTACCTAATAATGGCGGATTTATACAACAATCGGGCAAAACACAGTTTAGTACCAGTGACAGAAATAGCATAAATGTAGTCTTTGACCAGAAAATAGATAGCAATACCAACATAAAACTATCTGTAAGTGGTGGTAATAAGCAAATGAAAACCGTATCGGACTTTAATACGGTATCTAAAAACATAGAAGAAATAGCCACCAACAATAATGCGAGACATATAACCGGTGATATATTTTCGAATTACCTGAATGCAGACTTACTTTTCAGACATAAGTTTGCTAAAAAAGGCAGAACAATTTCTTTATCGGTAACAGAAAACTATAAAGCATCGGTAAACAATGGCTATCTAAAGTCTACAGTAAGTGTACCGGGATACTACGATGCTATAACCAATCAAAAGAAGGAGCTAACGAATGGTACACTGGAAGTAGAATCTAAAGCTACCTATACCGAACCTATTTCTAAAAAATCGTTCCTAGAATTTAACTATACTAATGCAATTAATAATAGCTATGCAAATAACTTATCTTACGACACATCGCTAAGTGGAAAATATGATGTACTTAATGACACCTTCAGTAGCAAATATGACTTTAACATTCTTACCAATAAAGGTGGGCTAAACTATAAGTATAATGGCAAGCAAGTAACTATTACAGTAGGTGGTGCAGTGTCTCAAACCAACTATTTACAACGCGATAACTTATTTGGAAGCAAAGCCATTGAGCGTAGTTTTTTCAACTTATTTCCGCAAGCTAATTTTAAGTATAAATTAGGCAAGCAAACTAGCTTATCCTTAAACTATAATGGTTCTACCCAACAACCTACTATAACGCAGATACAACCTTTAAGACAAAACACAGACCCGCTGAATCAGGTAATTGGAAATCCTAACTTAAAGCAAGAGTTTAACCACAATGTAGGCTTATACTTTAACGACTATAAAATGCTCACTAATAGATACACTTGGGCTAATGTAAACTTTACTGCCGTGAACGATGAAATAGTAACCAACCAAATTACAAGCATAAGCGGTAATACGCTACAATATGTAAATACTAATGGCAACTATAGCTTAAATTTCTCAGGAGGCGGTGGTGTAAAAGTAAAAAAGACCGATATCTATATTGGAGGACAATTAAGTGCTAGAACGGCACGCTATAATAACTTTGTCAACGACACTGCTAATATAAGCCATAACAACACCTATAAAATTAGTCCGTATATAAACTACAGCAAAGAGGACAAATACGACTTCAACATTTCACCATCAGTATCGTATAGAGAGAATAAATCTAGCATCAGTACTTTCAGTAATAGCTACTGGATGTTTGATTGTGAAATTTCAGCATCTGTGGAACTTCCTAAAAAAATAGAAATAGGCTCTACTGCCAACTTTATGTTTAGAGAAAAAACGGCAGTATTTAATCAGAACAACAACGTGATACTATGGAATGCCTATATAGAGAAAAAGTTCTTGAAAAAAGAGCAGCTAACCATAAGACTAAGTGCTAATGACCTACTCAACCAAAACCTAGGCTATACCAGAAACGCAAATGGTAGTATAATAACCGAAAATAGATATGCCACAATAAGAAGATATGGCATGCTGAACCTAATATGGAACTTTAAGCATACACCTATAAACGAGGAACCAAAATCTGAAGGAACAATAATTGTTAACTAGGCCAAAACACTACAATGAAAAAACTACTTATAACTATAATAAGCTGCATAGCACTACTACAAACTGCACAAGCACAGCATATACTGCAAGGCAAAATAGAATATGAGCGTAAAATAAACATGATAGCACAGTTTGAAGAATGGAAAGATGAAGATTGGTTTCAACAAATAAAAGCTACCATACCAAAATTTTCTTCGTCTTACTTTGACTTATCGTTTGATACTACCATAACTTATTATCGTCCCGGTAAGGAAGTGGAGAATCCGTTTAAAATGTTTGGTGGTAGCCCGGCGTCAGAAAATATAGTATATACTAATCTGGCACAACAAAAAGTAAGCTCTCAGAAAAACATATTTGAACAAAAATTTTTGATTACTGATAGCACTAGAAAAATAGTGTGGAAAGAGAAGGAAGAGATAAGAAAAATTGCAGGATTTCAATGCCATAAAGCAGTAGGCATAGTGTGCGACTCGGTATATGTAGTAGCATTTTATGCTGAAGACATACCAGTGAGTGGCGGCCCTGAAATGTTTGGAGGACTACCAGGCATGATATTAGAACTAGCTATACCAAGACTGCACACAACGTGGGTGGCACAGAAAGTGGAACTTACTGCAACACCTAGCAACGAAATTAAGATTCCTGAAAAGGGCAAAAAAATGACCAATACAGAAATGATGAAAGCTATTGCTGAAAGCTTTAAGGACTGGGGCAAAAGTGCCAACAGAAACTTATGGTGGTGCTACCTATAAAACTTATGCTAAACGAATGGGTATGTATATATCTTCCTCTGAGGTGGCATCATTATTTTTATAAGCCCGACCTAATATTTCGAAGTGAGGTCTATCGTCTACTACATAGCCAGAAGTAGGTAACCATTGGGTAAAGATGTATTGAAAGATAGCAATATCAGTATTTAAACCTTTGTAATGAAACACTGCATATAAGCCGCCGGGAATAGTGCAAATCTGCATACCCGGCGGTATGCTATTTATACTATTTACTAAGACTCCTGCCCACTTAGAAAATTCTGAATGAACATCAGGAGATGAATGATTAAAGCCTTGTGGATATAGCTGTAATGAAATGAGCTCATTGGGGTTTTGTCGATCTGTTATCTCATTTCGTCTAGGCATAAAGCTACGCCACAGCATAGGAGTAGTATTATTAGCAAAAGACATAGAACCGGAGATACCCATTAATTTAGATTCCGGAAACTGTATTATAGTAGGTAATGAAAAAGACATGGCTAATAGATTGTAGGCAAATGTACAACTGTGAACTACAATATGGCTACTCAGGTATTTCCTTGAGTTCATCTAACAGCTTTCTTATTTGTTTGGCATACCTACCGTAGAAATAATTAATCCACCAGTTGACAGTAAGTAAAATTAAAGGCACAACAGCTATCATCATTACAAGAACAGCCATCCATTGACTGGGTAATTTCTCTATAGTTAAAAGCCCTTGATGCAACTTACTGTTGAAGCTAATAAGCACTGTAGTAACTAAAATCATAGGTGTTAGCAAGAATGAGAAAGACCTGTACATTTCCATGTACATAGAGATACTGATGTAAATTTCGTACAAGCTATCTTTAGAACTATCGTTATACTTATGCAACTGCTTAAAAATGATGTAAAATCTTACAAAATAATATACAGCTACTAGCATGTAGAGTATAAAAATGCTATAAAATATTATAGAGAAGATAGGTATAAAATGTAAATAATGGGGAGCAAAGCCCATGAGCGTAAAGGTGAGTATGAAAGAAGCTAATTCCTTTTTCATATTTGCCCTAATTTTTTTCAAAGGGCTGTTTACTGCTTCAGAAATGCGAGAGATGTCTGATGAAATATCAGCAAACTCACCTTCTTTCTTCCAACTCGATTTTAAATCATCAATGTTCATAACCCAACTGTTGTATAATGCTTTTCAATTTTTCTTTTGTTCTATTCAATTTCACTCTGGCGTTAGTCTCAGTAATACCCATTTGCGTAGCTATCTCTTTATGCGACAAATCTTCCATATAGAAGAAAATTATAGCTTTTTCTACCTGAGATAACTGTTGGACCGCTTGATAGAAAACCTCCATCTGATGCGATTGATGTTTACCTCCGTCATCATCAGCAGCTGTAGTGGGTAATTCATCTTTGTAAATAATATTAGACTGCCGTTGCTGCTTTTTTATGTAAGTAATAGCCGTATTAATAGCTACTCTGTACAACCAAGTAGAGAACTTACTCTTGCCACTAAATGAGCCATAGCTATTCCATAAGTTAGCCATCATCTCTTGTAAGAGATCTTCCCTGTCTAGAGTATTATCGGTATACATACGTGCTATTTTGTATAGTATACCCTTATTCTCTTCAATTTGGGCTAAGAATATGTTGTCTACAGAGCTGTTCACTGCATGTGTGCTTTCTATATCTAGTTAGTATATGCTAAATGAAAAACGTTACACATATTTTTATAAATATACAACTTGAAGATGAATAGAACTGTAAAATAAGTAGCATACAACTTCACTAATTAATGCTAGCACTAAAGAAATACTATTTTTACAAGCACTTATGCATACACAAGAAGGATTAATAAGAATAAGAGATTTTAATGTATTTGTAAAACACCAAATAAACAGTAATGCTGCTGACACAATAGTATTTCTTCATGACTCATTAGGCTGCACGGCACTATGGAGAGATTTCCCTGAATATTTAGCCAATATGCTTGGATGCAATTATTTAGTTTACGACAGAAGAGGCTATGGACTATCTGACAGTATGGAAACTACTATAAGACAAGTTAACTATATGCATACAGAAGCAGATGTGCTAATTGAAGTGCTACAAGCTTGTAAAATAGAGCAAGCAATACTTTTTGGACATAGCGATGGAGGAACTATAGCCTTGATAGCGGCAAGTGTGTATCCAGAATATATTAAAGCAATAATTACCGAAGGTGCACATGTATTTGTAGAAGAGATAACACTTGATGGAATAGCTAATACCCAACTACAGTATGAAACAACTAACCTAAAAGAAAGGTTGCAAAAATATCATGGCAATAATACAGAACAGCTTTTTGAGGCATGGGTAAACATTTGGCTTTCAGATAAATTTAAAAGTTGGGACATAACGTCTGTTTTGACCAACATTGAATGCCCTACGCTTATTATACAAGGTACTGAAGATGAATTTGGCACCTACGCACAAGTAGAAGCTATAGCCGAAGGAGTAAAAGGAGCTACAGAAATATGTATGGTGGCTAATGCAGGACACTCGCCACACAAGCAAAATGAAATATGGCTAGCAGGTAAATGCTATAGCTTCTTAGAGAAACATTTATAAATAGGATGCAATAAAACAGAACTCATAGAAAATAATTAGGGTCGGCAGTTGATACTTGCCGACCCTAATTATATATAAAGCTGTAGCTTATTCTTTTACAAGCTTCTTAGTTACTACGTCTTTACCGGAAGTCAACTCAACCATATACATACCAGTAGCAAAGTTGCTTAGCGGTATAGTTATAGTACCTGATTGCTTCATACCAAGTTGATTATTGTAAACACATACGCCATTCATATCTAATAGGCGCACCTTAACATCTTCTTTCTTGGCATTGTTAAAGCTAATAGTAACATCGTCTGTAGCAGGGTTAGGAGTCATGCTTATAGTCATACCCAATACAGTTTTTACATCAGCAGGCTTCATAGTTATTTCAAAACGATCATCGCCTTGTGTAGTAGCCTCACTTGTAATACCAAAACTATAAGTAGCACCTTGACTCAGTTCTACGTACTGTTGTTTCAACTTATCATGAAGATATAGTGTAGTTCCTGATGGCACATTGTAACCTTCAACCTTGAACGTGAACTGTTGTGCAACCTTACTATTGATGCCTAATGGTATAACTTTCTCTTCATTGTAAGGACGAGCATCAATAGATAGCGCCTTTTTATCATCAGATATAGTATACATACTAAAGTCTGCACTAATTATTTTCTTGGCATCATTATCCGACTCTTCTACCGCCGCAGCATTATCATCAAATTTGATGTACGCCATATCCCATGGGTGATTATTAGCATCGTACACCATTAAAGACACATATTCAGGAACTGATTTCAGTAATGCCGTATTAGCAACTGTACCTTTATTATTCTCCGTAAATACTAAAGAATCGTTATTGTGAGCAGCACGAATTTCGAATGCAGCACCAGCCTGTATATAATAAGGAGTAGGAGCCACAGTGTTGACAGGAATAGCTTGGAAGTTACCAGAAGTAGCCATGTATGGATTCCACACATATATAGCAGCACCAACCATATTGCCAGACACCTTAGCATTATACGCTACGGTACCTATATCTACCGGAGAAGCATATGGATTACCTAAAAGATTATAATCCTGGTTAGCAGCAGTACCTTTTTGCATGTGCACTACCTGTGTACCTTGATTCACTAAACCTTTCATACTAATAACTGTAGCAGATGGCGTGTAGCTAGCATAACCCATACCTTCACCTTTAGCACCGCGATAGAATATACGCATACCTTGATATTGGTGCATATCATTACTATCAGCACCGTTTAACAAGCTTGTTATTGGCCTCCATCCCGGATCGTAGCTTAAAGATGAATTTCCTATAAGCGGATTGTACCAGAATGCCGAAGCGGCGTTAGAACCAGTAGTGGTAAATCCATTTAATGCACCACCTGAACCCGTAATATCTATATCGTCACCCAACTGTGTTAATGACATATTGGTTGAGAATGGATGAGATAAGAAACGATAAGCGCGTCTACCACCAGGCATATACTGCTGAACAATAACATTACCTTCAATATTACCACCCACAATAGGAGCTATACGAGCAGTGGCAACAGAATCTGACCATAGCACCACACTATCATTAGTACTAAGTGTACCGGAAGTCATTATCAAGTTTTTCTTGATATTTAATTTAGAAGCAGGGGCAACAAAAACACCATTAGCATTGTTTATTTCAATGTTATTTACATATCCGGTACCTGCTATAGCCTGAGTAGTACTACCAGCCATCTGCACTTTACCATTTCCTAATATTTCAGCATAGTTGTTATATGTACCCGATACGTTAACTATAGCATTATTACCAATGTTAAGAGCGGCACCAGACATTACTACCAAACCTTTAGTTTGTGCTATTGTGGATGCAGCAACTATAGGCATATAGGTAGTTCCTGATGGTATAAATACATCGTCTGTAGCCGTAGGAGGGAAACCGCACGTCCAGTTAGCAGAATCAGACCAGTTAGCATTTGAGGTACCTGTCCAGTACATCTGAATAGGACTTAGAGTAACGGTAGTATCTACAGTGTTACTACAAGCAAAGTTATGTGCATTAATTAGTGTGAAACTTGTAGAACTACTCAGTATTCCTGCAGAGTAGGTATAACTACCACCTACGAGAGTAGCGTTACTTACTGCACCACCATCAACAGAATAAGAAATTTCTGCTCCTGAAGTTCCTGTAACTATTATACTTGTAGACCTACCAACACATGGACTGATAGCTGAAGTAATAGAAGCCAAAGGCTGTGCGTATAAAGATATAGTTACACTATCACCAGTACTGGTACAATAGCCATTAGACACTGTAATAGTAGGCGTATAAACCCCAGTTACACCTGAAGGTATAGCTACCGGTATAAAGGCACCTAAAGTAGAACCCGAAACATTGGTGAAGCCAGCAGACAATGCAGCAGCACTCCAACTAATATTGTAAGTAGTAGGTGTACCTGTAGCAAGAGAATAAGAAACGTTGACATTACTTAATGGCTGACACGCAGCAGGATTAGCACCTAGAGTTATATCAGTAACATGATTAGTAAGTGTTACCACATTAGACATATTGCTTACACAACCCATACTAGATGTAGCCACTACACTATATATACCCTCTGCTGTAGCATTTGGTAAAGCTAGAGAGCTACCTGTACCAGATACAGCAGAACCAACAGTAGACAGGTATCTGTATAACTGATAGCTAACACCTGCATCAGAACCTGATATACTAATAGCTACAGGAGCACCACAGTAATAGTCGGCACCAGTTACAGTATAAGCTACCGGAGACTGATATACCGGTATGTATGTAGTAGCAGTTGGGCTACTTGTACATCCGGAGCCTGAATAAGTAACTGAAACGCTATAAACACCTGCATCATCGGTAGTAGTAACTGTGCGGATTAATGATGCATCTGTAGTAGTTGATGAGTAACTAGCAGGACCACTCCAATTATAAGATACCAAACTAGCACTGCCGCTAGTACCAGAAGCCGACAACTCTAGAACATTTCCTGTACATACTAAAGAAGAAACAACACTTACAGATGCTATTGTTGGTGTAGGATTAACTGAATATGGATTAGTAACTACAGACGTACCACAAGAATTGGTAAGTGCATATGAAATAGTAACAGCACCAGCAGAAACAGCATTCAAAACACCTGTAGAAGGATTAATTCGAGCAACTGTAGTATCAGAAGTACTCCAAACACCACCAGTAACAGATTCTGTCATAGCAAGTGTAATTGAGCCTGTAGGACAAGTATAATCAAAGCCGCTAATAGTAGATACGTAAGGTAAATTGCTTACAGTTATCACCGTACTATCCGTTATAGTGTATGTACCTAAAGACGTAGTAACACTATTAAGCTTGTAAACAAGATTAATTGGCGCAGCAGTGGCATTTGTTAATACACCAGTACTTATAACACCCATACCACTTGCACCTATGATGGCAGTTGACGGAATACCGTTTGCAGTATAACTTACAGTAGCACCCGGATTTGCATATATTATTATAGAA
>CAYWUY010000003.1:82758-102080 GCA_964461535.1 uncultured Flavipsychrobacter sp. | reverse complement strand
TTAGCTGGTATTGTAGGTCCTATTTCTTGGTTGTATCAATCATCTAATGGTAATAAAGTATATCCTACTGTACAAACAGGTGTAAAACTAACAGCTCCATTCAGTGCAACTAATCCTAATTTGGTGCCTACAAGTACATCTCCAATTTGTTATAATTCTGCTCATACTTTTAACCCTAACAACCCAATCAATTATGATACTACGGGTGGTTATGCTAACTACAATGTTCCTACAGTTCCTCCAGATTTTACTAACTCTAAAGCATCTAACAGCTTCTTTACAAAAGTTAACTATATAGGTGGTTTTGCTGGTACTGGTACTACAACTGACAACTGGATGAACGGTTGGGCTAATTTTGATCCATTGAACGAGAACTACGATACAGTATGTTATGTAGCTGGTGTTGCACATGAAGAGTCTGCTACTTTAAGCAGCTTGAATGTATATCCTAACCCATCTAATATTTCTACTAACATCTCTTTAAATTTTGAAAAAGCTAGCACAGTTAAGATTGTTGTTTTAGATGCTGCTGGTCGTTTAGTAAAAGAAGTATTCAATGGTAAATTGGATAATGCTGGTTTAAAAGTATTCAATGTAACTACAGCTGATATGAACACAGGTATCTATGTTGTTTCTGTAGTTGTAGATGGTACACAAAAAATCATGAGATTAGGCGTAAATAGATAATCTATTGTTTTGAGTATACACTAGAGTAATTAATACAATGCAAATCAGAGCTGGCCAATAGGTCGGCTCTGATTTTTTTAGTCAAGTATTCATCTGAAATCTTCGATTCGTTATTTAGATGAAATCGCTTTTTCAAGATGTTGCCAATTCTCTATAAGTTCTTTGCAAAATGTAACTATTTTCTTTTTAGCGTTTACTACTGCTTACTTCAACATTAAGGGTTTGGAACTATACCTCTAGCATTTATTTTGTGATAATTATTACTTACAATAATTAAGTATAAAATGGTAGGCTGGTACTGTATGAAAAGATGACTTGTAGAATTGACCTTGAAGGATGGAGATTAAAAATTAATTCAGTTGGTTAAACAGAATACGTGAATTTTCAAATCAGTATAAGTGTGATTTTAGCTAAAGTTATCCGGATAATTGTGCTAATATGATGATGTCCCCAACTATTTTTAGCTTCTTTTACACAAAATATAAGGGCTAACTCGTAAAAGCTAGCCCTTCGTTATTATACTATATTTTCCTTTTATTGTTGACCTGCTTGCTGAAGGCGCTGTCTAAACATTAATACTTGATTTAAGATATTGTCTGCTCCTGGTAGTTTAGGGAACATTTGTTTAGCGATATTTAAGTGGAGAATGGCACTATCAAATAATCTCTGATTTCCATATGCTACGCCCAAGGCACAATGAGCATCGTAGTGAGAAAACGGTGATACCTGAATTTCTAAACATTTATAGGCGTATTGTATAGCATTTTGTGGTTGGTTTAAATCTGCCTTTATAAGTGCAAAAGTACCATATAAGCCTACATTTGATGGGCAAACATTATTTAAATAATAGCCAAGTAACGAGTCTGCCAATTGATATTTAGTTTGTGTAAGTGCTTCTTGAGCTTTTAGGTCTAGCCTAACAGTATCTTTAAGCACCACATTTACAGGCATCTCGTCTATATTATAGCTATATATAGTTTGGCATGGTGGGAAGAAGTTTTCCAAGTACTCAGGCCTTAAAAATATGTTGTTGAAGAACGCATACGACCATTTTCCTCCATATCTTGTTAAGCAGCCCATAGGAATGGTTTTTACTTTAGCCTTAGGATAGTGTCGTTTTATATAATATCTAACAAACGCTTCCATATTAGATGCTATATATACTGTGTCTTTAGACTGTAGTATAGGCTCGTGTTTCATAGCCCAGTCCACACAGTCTTTCATGCCCATAGCCCAGTAGTCTGTTTCGAAGTTGTAGTATGCTTTTTGAAATCCACCAGTAAATTCATTGTAATAAGTATATTCATTTGGGTGGTTTTTTATCATCCACATCACAGGTCTTACCATGCCAGCGAATACAAGAACTATGAAGCCAATTCTTATTACCTTACTATCTGCATTCTCATATATGTGTTTTACAGCTAAGCTGCCTAATATTGCTAGTCCAGGATATATGAATAAGAAGTGCCTCCAGCCTGAATATAGAGCGGCCTTTGTGGCTATAGCATAAACTGCCGGAAAAAGACATGTAAATAATATTAGGAATGTTATTTTCCAGTCGTATTGTTTAAAGCGAGTGATAGCTATAAAAATACCAGCAATTATAAAGAACAGAATAATAATAGGTAATGTAACTACAATTAATCTAGGTAAATAGTCTGGTGGAATAGTTAACGAATCCATGAAGGTGCCGTTAAATGTTATCTTAATGCTTAAAGGGAATTTTTTTAGAACATTAAGTGTTTCAAAAAAGTGTTTGCCTGGATTTACTAGTAAATATGGCCAAGATAAAATTATAATAGTTATAGCACCACCAAAGGCCACTACAGCTTTAAGAATTGGGTTAACTAGTTGTTTTATTTTCTCTCCGGTAAAGTACTTTCCTTGTGTTAAATACAAGAATGCCATAATGCCGAAATACATGATATTTATTACACCACCTAAGCGAGTACCGGCGGTGAATCCAAATGCAAGCAATAAGCCTATTGTGGTGCTCCATTTTGGGTTAGGTAGCTGATCTAAAAATCGAATTATAAAGTACAAAGTAGCTATACTTCCTGTACAGAATGGAATGTCTTTGGAATTGAATATGGCATGACCAAAGTACATAGGGGTAAGGTACATGAGCCAAATAACTATCAATGCAGATTTGTATCCGGCATATCGTTTTGCTAGTAAGCCAGTAAATAATATACCTACTATAGCAAATATTTGAATGAATATATGACGAGAATTATACTCGTTAACAGAAGTGTCTAGTCCTGTAGCTTTATTGAAAATAACCGGAAGATATTCGAACGCGGAGCCATAATATTTTAGTAAAGGATCTACATACTCGTCAATAGACCTATCAGTACCTCCCATAAAAGAGGTGTCTTTACCAGATGTGGCATAGTATTTTAAATTAGCTCTAGTATAGTTATTCAAGTCCATTTCATCGCTGTGAAATCCGGAGTTGAAACCGAATATCCATAATGCAATGAGCATAATTACTAGTGAGCCCCAGAATAATTTTTCGGCTTTCGCAGAATCGATAACAGGGATAACGGTATTATTTTTAATCACATCTTCTTTGACGGGTGTTGCCGGCTGTTTTTTTTGATTTTTGTCCAGGGGTTTCATTATGTATGTATATGTTTTTAGGTGTGTATTTTAGATTATTAGAAAAAGAAAAACAGTAAGTATAAAAACTAAAAGTAGGCTAAAGGTATATAGCAATGTAATGAATATAGTATATATAATACTCCTGATCCAGCTTGTCTGATATACTTTATGCAATGCAAAAACAAGGTATACCACGCTACCTGCAGCTAGTATTAAACTTGCTATCTTCTTTATGTTCTCATCAAATATGAAGTTTTTAATAGTAAATACACTAAAAAATAATGAGTGTACATGTAAAGCAAATATGGAATGATTAACAAATAAGTGATTTTTTCTTCTCAAATAAAACAACTTGATAATAAGCGCAAGTATTGGTATCATGAAGAAGAAGAGCTTACTTACATTATGCGTTAGCTTTTCTTTTAAATAGTTATTCAAGCTACCGTATTCACTTTTTATCTTTTCGTCTTTTTTCTCTAAGTACTCTACAAACCAATTATCCTCATCAATAGTATATCTTCCCCCAATACTTCCATCTTTGAGGTTTAATTTTAATGAGTCGTCTGATGTTTTATCTGATATTAAATTTATTGACGAAGTCTCGTCTGTAGATGTTGGAGAAGTGTCTGAATATTTATTAATGCTATCTATAGCGTCTGATAATAAGTTTACTGATGTGTTTACATCTCCCGATGTTGGACGTGCAGAAGGATATTTATTAGCACTGTCGATTAGAGAACTACTTTTTGCAGTTTTTTCGTGCTTTGAACTATTATTATGTCCACTCTTATCCTTATGATGTCCAAGGCTAGCAGTTAAGAAGAAAATAGCACTAACAAATATGTATAACGATATAGGAGGCAGATACCTCATACGTTGCTTATTGTTGTATGCTATAGTTAGTTCTCCGGGTTTAAACCAAAGAGTAGTAAGTGTTTTCCAAAATTTAGAATCGTAATGAAAATAATGTGCGGTAAAGTGAGTAACTAATCCCCAAAAGGTATCTTTATGTAAATGAGTTTCTTGCCCGCATTGATAGCAGTAGTTGCCTTTAGCTTCGCTGTTGCAATTAGGGCAGATTATTGTATCATTATGATTTTGTGGCGACATTTAACTAATAAAGTATAGAATAAGTATTGTGCGGCGAAAGATAGTGAAATATGATGAAGTAGGGTAGTATACATAAAAAAATAAAGCCTCTGCAACGCAGAGGCTTTACAAATATATTGAAAAGAGAATTAAACTTTGAAGTGAGAGAATGCTTTGTTAGCTTCTGCCATACGGTGAGTATCTTCTTTTTTCTTGAATGCACCACCTTCACCTTTAGAAGCAGCAATAATCTCATTTGCCAATTTATCAGCAATGGTTTTACCATTTCTTTCACGAGAGTAACGAATCAACCATTTCATGCTCAGTGAAATTTTACGGTCAGGACGTACTTCAGATGGAATTTGGAAAGTAGCACCACCTATACGACGGCTACGTACTTCTACAGCTGGAGTTACATTTGATAATGCACGCTTCCATACTTCATAACCATCTTCATTGGTCATTTTAGATACTTTATCTAAAGCATCGTAAAATGCACTTAATACTACAGTTTTATTTCCACCCCACATAAGGCAGTTAACAAAACGAGTAACCTGTTTATCGTTAAATTTCGGATCTGGTGCTAATGGAAGCTTTTTGGCTTGTGCCTTTCTCATCGTCTGGCTTTTACTTTATTTATATAAAATTATATTAAATTATTTTTTACCTGCTGGTTTTGCTGCTGCGCCTTTTTTATCACGCTTAGTACCATATTTAGAGCGGCTTTGTTTACGATCTTTTACACCTGCCGTATCTAAAGCACCACGCACGATGTGGTAACGTACACCCGGAAGATCCTTAACACGACCACCGCGAATCAATACGATTGAGTGCTCTTGTAAGTTGTGACCTTCACCTGGGATATAGGCGATAACCTCAATTTTGTTAGTCAAGCGAACTTTAGCCACTTTACGTAGAGCTGAGTTCGGTTTTTTCGGAGTTGTTGTGTACACACGAGTACAAACGCCGCGACGCTGAGGGCAAGCATCAAGTGCACGGCTCTTAGATTTAATCCGCATTTGTTCGCGGCCTTTGCGTACTAATTGTTGTATGGTAGGCATTGTTAGCTTTGAGTACTAAAAATTAAAATGGAGTGCAAAGGTAAGAGATTTTTTTTAAATGCAAAAACAAAAAATGAAAAAATATTTTTTTCTTGCAAAAAATAATAACTCAATCCTTTAAACGCACCATTTAGGTAAACGAATATTTTTTGATTGGGTTGCAAATATACTAATTATTGTTGAGAGTATAGTTTTTCTATGTCTTCTATATGGTCGCCAATAATTTTAATATTATTATCCATACCATCGTGCATATATTCTACCTCTGTAGTTGTGCCACCGCCTAGTATTACTTCTGCAATTCGGCCTATAGCAAAAGGGGCAGTATTGGCTAATTCTACAGCTGGGCAATTATTATGTTCAAAATGGTATTCGGGATGCATTTTATTAAGGGCATGTATGCATCCGTGTACTATAGAATTACAAATGCTATAAATGGGACGTTCAAGCTTCCATATATTAAGGTATAGCACATGAGGTTGCTCAGGGTTTTCGTATAAGTCTATTTTTGAAATAGGGCTCATAGAATAATATAGCTGTATCTGAATGCTGATGTTTGTATTCTGAAGAAGGTATGCTATTTCCTTAGGAGATATGTCCGAATTGTTGAAGTATGCATGTTGCTCTATACTTTCATAAAATTCTTCATTGCTTAGTAATTTATTTACTTTATGAATGGCCTCTAGAATATAAGGTCTTATTCCATCATATTTGATATTCACTCTGTTATTGGCCATAGTAACATTTTTAGTGTTTAAAATTGTGTTTACTTTACAGTAGTTACTTGCGTTTGATTAAAGATGCGTTTTACATGTAAAGCAAATCAATTTCAATCATTGAAAAACGGGTGTTTTTCACGTCCACATTTATTTTATTAATTCGCAACAACAACTTATTTTCAAAATCTAAAATCAATACTTATGCCAGTAAAAATTGAAAATGGAATTATTACCACTGATCCAAGAATAATCTCAAAAGATGAATATGAAATAGGTAGAAAAAACTTTGTGGATCACTATAATATGGAAGGGTGCGATCCTGAGTTTGGTGGGCAGGATATTACTATTTTATGGGAGGATTTAAATACTGCTGTAAATGACTTTAGCACTACTTATGGTGTTGCACTTTCAAAAGTAGCTTTACGCTTTGTGTATTGTTTTAATAAGAGCGATAACAGTTTGTATTACAGATTGCAGTTATGCAGAATGATACAGTCTACCACAGATCCTAATGTGTACGATTTAGATGATAGTGTATGCGCATGGTATAAAATAGAGAATGATACTATTACTACTACACAAGATACCACAATGAGTAATGCGCTCTATTTCAATAATTTATTTTATTGTCCTACAGGCCAGTGCGACCCTGCTGATGCTACTACTGAAATGGCATTAAGTTACAATCCTACTATTTATGCTAGAAACATTACTTTCCCGTGGGAGAATGAAGTGCTAGAAATGTATACCCAGAATAATTCACCAAAGGATGCATTTATTAGTTTTGGGGCCACATCTTATATTCATTACTCCTCTCAACAAACGGTTCCATTTCCTCATGGTATGGTCATCTACCTTAGAGATAGTGATATGGTACCATTGTTGAACAATGATCAGTATATAGTTGCATTTCATAATAAAGGTTGTGATATGGGTTCTTTATGTCCTGCATATTGTAATGTATATATAGCTCCTTCTTATTAGTCTATGTTGTTATTGAAGTCTATAGAATATAAAGTTGTTTTTTCATTATTTGTAATAACTAAGCTATCATTAGTATTTACAGGAAAATTATATTACAAAAAAATATCGGCAGCCTATAAGTTAGTTGTTTGGCATGGTGCGATATCTTTACTTGCAGAAATTATAGGATATGTAATATCCTCTTATAAATTGCATAATACATGGGTTTTCAACATTTATGTATTGCTAGATTATACATTAATGGGTTATGCAGCTTTATTATTAATGAATAAAGCTAGGTTTAATTCTGTGTTGTATTATATATGGTCAATATTACCATTCTTTTTATTTTGGGACATATATGAGCATTCTATTTATTCTTTGTGTGTAAATTTTATAACATTATTCTACTTAGTAATATCTGTTGTGTTTTTTTATATCATGATTGTAAATACTGTTTTTAAGCCAACTGCTATTCTTAAAAGTCCTGTTTTCTGGTTGTCTATATCCATCGTTTTATATCATGGTTGCACTCTACCTATATGGATAATTTACAAGTATACTATAGATATAAAATCTTCAACTTCAGCCACTTTTTATACTATAAATAATATTATTAACATATTTAGATATCCATTGGCAGCGTATGCTGTTTATTTAGCTGCTAACGACAGTACTAATAATTTGCAGGTTTCATCTAAATACATTTAGTATTTTGAAGTGTTGATATGATTTGTTTAGGAAGTAACTTTGAATTCGTTATCGTAAATACTTCGTCTCCATGTCATTTTCTAAGATTGAAATAACCATTATAGTATCTTCTCTTCTTATACTTCTGCTAATATGTGGTGTAGTTATTACCATGTTTGTTGCTAATAAAAAGCATGTAATGCATGAAGTTAAAATAGCTAAAATGGAGGTAGAATATGAGAAGGAGCTACGTATTGCAGAACAGCAGGTACAGGAAAGGGTATTGGCGCATGTTGCTAGAGACTTGCATGACAACATAGGTCAAAGGTTAACGGTGCTTAAATTTCTTGTAGATGGGCATAAAAGGAAGCATCCTGAGTCGGTAGGGGAAATAGAGCCCATACTAACTGATGTAGCAGATGTGATAAAGGAATTAAGGATGATTAGCAGGAGTTTGAATAGTGACTTATTTGAGACCGGTGGGATGCTTGAAGCCATGAAAGATGAGGTGGCAAGACTGAGGATGTTGAATACAATTAAAGTGAATTGGGATGATGATGGAGAGCCAGATTTGCAGAAAGATCAAAGAGTAATGATGTTTAGAGTGTTTCAGGAGATTCTAAATAACACCCTTAAGCACGCACAGTGTAATAATATAAATATAAAAATAAAATCTAAACCTTTTGGACTATATATAACTGACGATGGAGTGGGGTTTGATATAGATGCTATTAAAGCTTTGAGTAAAGGGTCGGGGTTAGAAAATATGCTTAAGCGTGCTTCGCTAGCTAAAGTTAAAGGGGATATTATAAGTAAGCCCGGGGCAGGAACAAAATATACATTTGAACAAGAAGTTTGATAGAGTAGATGCAGCAAATAAAAACGGCAATAATATTAGTAGATGATCATGTTTTAGTAAGGGGGGGTATAAGTACGTTATTGCAGCAAATGGGTAGTTATAAAATCATTCAAGAGTATTCTAATGGCAGAATGTTATTGAATTATTTATCGGCAGCTGAAAATACATTCCCCGATTTAATTATTATGGATTTGGATATGCCTGAAGTAGACGGGCATGAAGCCATGAAAGTTATTAATAAGCAATATCCGTTTCTTAAGGTAATAATACTTACATGGGATACTAATGAACGTAAAATAATAGATTTATTCAGGTTGGGGGTAAGAGGATATTTATTAAAGAATTGTACTGCTGATATTCTAAAACGTGCCATTGACGATACCATGTCCTCTGGCTATTATCATAGTGAAATATTTTCTAGTGCACTGAAGAAGGGCATGAGCGAAAAAGATATTTTATCGAAAGTTACTGACAGAGAGCGCCAGTTTTTACAGTTGGTATGCAATAAAGATGAATATACGTACGATCAGATGGCTGAGCTGATGGGTGTGCATAGAAGAACAGTAGATGGCTACCGAGAGTCATTATTTCAAAAGTTTAATATTAAATCTAAAACAGGGTTGGTATTATTTGCCATAAAAAATGGTATAGTAAGTATATAAAACTAACCCATAGATATTGGGCTAATACTATTTCTGCTATTTAATACTTCCAAATAATAATTGTGGGTTAAATAAAAATTAGTTGTATTATTTGTTTTTTAAATAAAACATTCATAGATTTAGGATACTAAAATATAAGTCTATGAAACATACTACACTTAAAAAAGCCTTGTGTTTAGCATTTGCTCTACCATTTTGGGCATTGTCGTCTTATGCACAAGCAACCATTCATACCATAGCTGGTACAGGTGCCTCAGGCACTTCCGGAGATGGGGGGCTAGCTACGGCTGCTACTTTGTCTTACCCTAATAGTGCAGTTGCCGATCACTCCGGTAATGTATATATTATAGGTTCGGGTGGGTTAGGCAGAAAAATTGCTGCCGATGGAACCATTTCTAGCTTTTCAATATCATCAATGCTTTCTCCGCAAGGGGCATGGTGCGATAATGCCGGAAGGTTATTTATTACAGATGGTTTTCATGATGATGTTCACATGTATGATCCATCAACAGGCACACTAATGCGTATGTGTGGTGATGGTACCCAAGGAACAACTGGTGATGGTGATTCTGCTATTTATAGTAAAATGCTTATTCCTGCTGCATCTTGTGTAGATCATTGGGGTAATTTGTATGTTGCAGATAGGGGAAGCAGTAGAGTGAGAAAGGTTACTGCTAGTACTGGTATAATTAATACCATTGCGGGTACGGGTTCATCGGGCTTCTCTGGCGACGGAGGATTAGCTACTGCTGCCCAGCTTTCTAATCCTACAGGTGTAGCTGTAGATATGTCGGGCAATGTTTATATTTCTGATAATGGAAATCATAGAATAAGGAAAATTAATGCTGCAACAGGTATTATAACTACCATTGCAGGTACTGGTACCGTTGGTAACACAGGCGATAATGGCCCGGCTATATCTGCTACCATAAATTCTCCTCAAGCATTATATGTAGACACTCGCGAAAATTTATTTTTTGCAGATATGGGTAATAACAATGTGCGCGTAGTTAATAATTTTGGTTATATGCAAGCTGTTGCCGGTAATGGTACTATGGGCTTCTCTGGCGATGGTGGTGCTGCCACAGCAGCTCAGTTAAGCAGTCCTTCAAGCGTATGGATGAATGATAATGGAGCGTTGTTGATAGCTGATAAGTACAATAATCGTATACGTTTAGTAACTGCTGCATACTACACAGTGCATCGCGATGCATCAGGCGCATTAGTTAACGATATGAATGCATCAGTTTCAGTATTCCCTAATCCATCTACTGATGGAAATATTAATCTAATTGTTGGTAATGACATGGTTAATGGTACATATGAAGTGGTGAATGCAGTTGGTCAAAGCGTTATGAAGGGTAATATAGCTGAAGTTCAGAATCAAATTGTTTTGAATCAGCCTTCAGGAATTTACTTCATGAATGTACATTCTACTGCTGGTAATACTTCTATCAAGTTTACAATAGCCAAATAGTACTTTTTGTAATAAATTTTATCGTAAAGCTCCTAGAAATAGGGGCTTTATTTGTAAATTGTAATACAGTAACAGCATATAAATATGAAAATTATACACTCGTCACTTATTTTATTTTTTTCAGTAATACTCAGTACTTCTTTTCAGGTATATGCTCAAGGTATTATCACTACAATTGCCGGTAATGGTGTAACGCAGTATATAGGAGATGGAGCACCAGCTACATCTTTATCTTTAGGTGAGCCAGGCGGTATAGTAATGGATAAAGCAGGAAACATTCTTATAGCAGAGGTGGCTAACTTGAGAATTCGTAAGCTAAGTCCTTCAGGCGTTCTGTCAACTATTGCAGGTAATGGAACGTATGGTTTTGCCGGAGATGGGGGTACAGGTAGTACAGCAGTTTTTGCTAGGCCTAGCGGCATAGCATTAGATACTAGCGGTAGTATTTATATATCTGATAGAATGAATAATAGAATCAGGAAAATAGAAATTACTACAGGAATAATAAATACTGTGGTAGGGAATGGCACTGGAGGTTATACAGGAGATGGTATAGTCGCTACGAGTGCAACTCTTGAAACCCCGGTAGGAATATGTATTGATAAATTTAATAACTTATACATTGCAGATTTTGGTAATCATAGGATAAGGAAAGTAGAGCTAAACACTGGAATTATTTCAACTATAGCAGGTACTGGCGAGATGGGATATTCGGGAGATGGAGGACTTGCAGTAAATGCAAAGCTATTGTTTCCTAATGCTGTAGCCATTGATACTATGGGCAATGTATATGTTACCGAATTTGGAAATAGTACAGTAAGAAAAATAGATATAAGTACAGGAGTTATATCTACAATTGCAGGGACAGGAGTACAGGGATATACTGGTGATGGTGGATTGGCTAGCGCGGCTACATTAAGAATGCCCGGTGGTTTGTTTGTAGATGATTCTGATAATGTAATAGTGTGCGATGGTGGTAATAATGTGGTAAGGGTTATTAAAAAAAATGATGGTAAAATATATCCGGTAGCGGGTTCTGGATTATATGGTTATGATGGAGATGGGGGATTGGCTATATATGCTAAGTTAAATGAGCCAAGAGCCTTGTATAGAGCTGCAGACGGACACGTGTATATAGCAGATGCTTATAATTCAGTAATTAGGAAGCTTTCTTTAGTGCCACTAGGTATTATTGCAGATGACCGCGACGAAAAGAAAGAAATTATTATATATCCCAATCCGGTACAGAATGGTATAATGCATGCTAAAGCAAACTGTAACATTAGTTATGCTATTACAAATGTTTTAGGACAAGTAGTGTATAAGGGAAGTATATTGGGTGGTCATGAAGAAATGATAGATGCTAGTTTGTTAGAGCATGGGGTATATTGGTTTACCTATCAAACCAATATAGATAAAAAATCTATTATGTTTTCTGTTGTCAAGTAAATAGGGTAGTTAATAGTAAATAAAATTGCTAAAATAATATGCATAATTACATGCGAATATCTTTTAATATTTCTAGGTTATAGTGTAAATAGATGCCCATAGTTGCCATTATTTAGAAAGTAGGTACATTATTTAACAATACGTAGAAATAGGGACACTGAGGTCAGTACTTAGAATACTCACATTATTTTTTTAATAGTGTATTGCTTTTGCGTATTAATATTTTATTTTTGCGCACAAATTTTAAAATTAGGCTCATGGCAGTTTTAGTTAATAAAAATTCGAAAGTAATTGTACAAGGTTTTACCGGTACTGAGGGTACTTTCCACGCTACCCAAATGATTGAGTATGGAACCAATGTAGTAGGTGGTGTTACACCGGCTAAAGGTGGAACTATGCACTTAGATCGTCCAGTGTTCAATACTGTTAAAGATGCGGTAGTAACTACAGGTGCTGATGTGTCAATCATATTTGTGCCACCAGCATTTGCTGCAGATGCTATAATGGAAGCAGCTGATGCAGGCGTAAAAGTAATTATTTGTATTACAGAGGGCATACCTGTTCAAGACATGGTAAAAGCTCGTGAATATATTAAAGGTCGCGATTGTCGTTTGATAGGCCCTAACTGTCCTGGTGTTATTACATCTGGTGAGGCTAAAGTAGGCATCATGCCGGGCTTTATTTTCAAACCAGGTCGTATAGGTATTGTTTCTAAGTCAGGAACATTAACTTATGAGGCTGCGGACCAAACTGTTAAAGCTGGTTTAGGTATATCTACAGCTATTGGTATAGGTGGAGATCCAATCATTGGTACAACTACGCGTGAAGCTGTTGAACTATTGATGAACGATCCTGAAACTGATGGTATCATCATGATAGGTGAAATTGGTGGTAGCATGGAAGCAGAAGCTGCAACATGGTTGAAAGATAATATGAGAAAGCCAGTAGTAGGATTCATAGCTGGTCAAACAGCTCCTGCAGGTCGTCGTATGGGTCATGCTGGTGCTATTATAGGTGGCGCTGATGATACTGCTGCTGCTAAAATGAAAATTATGAGTGAGTGTGGCATACACGTAGTTGCTAGCCCTGCTGATATAGGTGCTACTATGGCTAAAGTATTGAATGGCGGTAAGTAATTGCCGTATTAACATAAAATTTCGAGTCCCCGGCATAAAAACCGGGGACTATTTATTTTCGGAAAATACTTTGGCATCATAATTGAATTAACCATAGCATAGTAACGAATGATTGGTTGCTACTTAGATAATTTATAAATTGCAGTATATGAAAAGAATAACAGTGCGCGCCATAACTATGGCCTTCTTAAGCTTTATTTTAGTGGCTTTTTCTACTGTTAAAGCTAGTGCGCAGAATGTATATGTTTCTTACCAAACATTTTATGATGAGCTTTCTCCCTATGGTCAGTGGATATACGACCCGGAATATGGAAATGTATGGGTGCCTAATGAAGATGGAGATTTTAGGCCATATGCTACACGTGGTAGATGGGCTATGACCGAATACGGTAATACTTGGGTGTCTGATGACCCTTGGGGATGGGCATGTTACCACTATGGTCGTTGGACGTACAACCCATATTATGGTTGGGTGTGGATACCAGGTTATGAATGGGCTCCGGCATGGGTTAGCTGGCGTTTTGGTGGTGGCTATTGCGGATGGGCACCTCTAGGTCCTGGAATATCTGTAGGTATGTCATTTAACTGCCCAGATAGTTGGTGGGTATTTGTTGGGCCTCGTTATTTGTATTACGATAATTGTTATTCTTATTGGAGAGGCCCTTCATACAATAGAACTTACATACGTCAGACTACAATTATTAATAATGTATATGTAGATAATTATTCTCATGTGCAGTACAATTATGGTCCTCGTTCATCAGCTATACAGCAGTATACAGGACAGCCTGTACAAGTATTTAGAGTTTCTCAAGTAAATCGTCCAGGTGGCAGTAGAATTCAACAGAATACTGTTAATATCTATCGTCCTATGGTCAATCAAAATACTATAGGCTCTGCAAGGCCAATGAATGTTATGCAAGCGCCTAGAAATATTGGTCGCCCAGAGCAAGCTGCATATGGTAATCCTAATGTTAGACCAGCATTTAGACAAGAAATGTCTAGAAACAATACTATGCCACAAAATGGTAATACTGGTGTAGTTGGTCCTCGTAATAATAATGTACAACAAAATCAAGGATATAATCCTAGGAATGGTAATGTGCAGCCGGCAGACAATTGGGATAGAAATAATGGTAACAGAGGTGGTCAACAACCTGGAACAGGCAACCCTAGGGTAAATAATTATGATGCTAACCCTGGAAGGCCACAACCACAACGTTTTGAACCGCAGAGTCAACCGCAGTCATATCCTCAGCGTGGACAACCGCAGCGTTTTGAACCACAGAATCAACCTCAGTCTCAACCACAGCGTAGCGAACCTCAAGTTCAGCCGCAACGCTCTCAACCACAGCCACAACGTTTTGAACCGCAGCGCAGCGAACCTCAACGTTCTCAACCGCAAGGTCAGCCTCAGGCACCTGCAAGAGGAAATGAAGGTGGTGGTAGATTTGGAGGTCGTAGATAGAAGTATAAATTTCAGTATAAGTAAAAAGAGGGCATTTGCCCTCTTTTTACTTATAATTAATTAGTGGAGAGTTAGGCTCTTTAAGAAAGTGGTTGAATGTTAGTTTATCTGCTAGTCCAGGTAGTAGTTTATTTAGCCAAACTGTTAGTTTTCCTTGACCGGTCATAATAATGGTACGTTTTCTTTTTGCTATTCCTTCAAGAATAATATTAGCACACTCTTCTGCGCTCATTAGTTTTTGTTCATCAAGAGGTGTTTCTCCTTGTGCTTTACCATCCGATCCACGCGCTACATTCCTAATATTAGAAGCTGTAAATCCTGGAGATACCCACATTACATGTGTGCCTGTGTGCAGCAATTCCGTTCTAAGTGCTTCAAGAAAGCCCTGCATAGCAAATTTTGAAGCGGAGTAGCCGGTTCGGCAAGGAAGTCCTCTATAGCCGGCAATTGAAGATATACCAAGGATTACACCTTTATTTTGTTTAATATAAGGCAGTGCAAATTTTGTAGTATATACGGTACCCCAGAAATTAATATCCATTAATTCTTTTATAACTGATAGGTTTGCTTCTTCGAAAAGAGCACGCATACTAATACCGGCATTGTTTATTAATACATCAATTCTTCCCCAATGTTTTATAGTTGATTCTATGAAATTTTCACAATCTGCTTCTTTGCTCACATCTGCCTGTACACATAATACGTTACTGTTATTTTCATAGGTCTTGTTTAATTTATTTAGATCTCTACCACAAACAGCTACTTTAGCCCCTCTGTTTACACACTCTAAAGCTAATGCATGCCCTATACCAGATGAGCCGCCGGTTATAACTACTATTTTATTAGTATAATTCATGTGTGCAAAAGTAGAAAAAGACGAATCAATTTTGTTGAGATTATTAGGTCTTAAATGACAGATATATTTGCGGTTGATATAATTTTATAACATTAATTAACCGTAAAATATCAAGGTTTTCTATTACTTTCGCAAACTAATCTATTTATAAATGGCACAAACAGATTATATACACGTACCCTACGGAAGAACCGTACACGGCGAAGAAGAAATAGCTGCAGTAGTAAATGTATTACGTACATCTACCCAAATGGGTAAAAATGTTCGTGAAATGGAAGAGCGTATTGCTGCTCTTTACAGTAAGAAATACGGAATTATGGTTAACAGTGGATCATCGGCTTTGTATTTAGCTGCTGATTTAATGGATTTTGAGCCGGGTTCTGAAATTATTACTCCTGCTTTAACCTTCTCTACTACAGTAGCCCCTATTATTAAAAAAGGTTGGGTGCCGGCTTTTATTGATGTAGAAGAAGGTACTTATAACATAGATGCAAATAAGGTTGAAGAAATGATAACGCCTAAGACAAAGGCTATGATTATTCCAAACCTTATGGGTAATTTACCTGACTGGAAAGTACTTAGAGAAATAGCTGATAAACATAACTTATTTGTGCTTGAGGATTCAGCAGATACACTAGGTGCTGAAATTGATGGTGCTTCATCTGGTCGTTTCACTGATATGAGTACTACAAGCTTTTACGGCTCTCATATTATTAACTGTGCAGGTAATGGTGGTATGTTGTGCGTTAATAGAGAAGACCATTTCAATAGAGGTCGTTTATTGCGCAGTTGGGGTAGAAGTTCATCTTTATTTGTTGAGTCTGAGAAAATTGAAAACCGTTTCAATGTAGAGGTTGACGGCATACCTTACGATGCTAAGTTTGTATTTGAAGAACCGGGTTATAATATTGAGCCTTCAGAAATGGGTGCTGCATTCGGTATTGTTCAGTTAGACAAACTTAAAATGAACATAGATACTCGTACAGCTAACTATAATCGTATGCGCGAGTTCTTTAGTCAATATGAGGAGTTTTTTATATTGCCTAAACAACTGCCAAACTCACGTACTGGTTGGTTAGCTTATGCATCTACAATTCGTGAAACTGCTCCGTTTATTCGCAGGGATATGCAGATATTCTTGGAAAAACGTAACATCCAAACTCGTACTGTATTTACAGGTAATATCCTTCGTCAGCCTGGTTTTAAAAATGTAAACTGCAAGCGTGCTGCTAATGGTTATGCCGAGTCTGACAAAGTAATGCGTGGTGGTATGTTATTAGCTTGCCATCATGGATTGAGCGAAGAACAAATAGCTCACGTAATGGAAAGCGTTACCGAGTTTATGAAAGCGTATAAATAGTATTTATATTCAATAGACTTTAGAGCAGGATTGTTTTGTCAATCCTGCTCTTTTTTGTTGTATTTTGGTACAGTTGCAATATTGGTATAGTATTGTAGAAGATTTAATTTCAAAGTATAGTGATAGTTTTAGTATTATTACCTTTTTTCTTTTTAGCCTATAGAAACTCAATACGTGCTGGTCAAAAGGGGCGTAGCTCATTAGGTTGGTTTGTTTTAACATTATTAATGGAATTTGTAGGGTATATCATGGGTGCTTTACTGTTGATGTTGATGTTTATGAAGAATACCAATGCACAGCTACCTAGTAACCCATATGATGAGAATGCCATTCAAGACTTACAGTATAAGTATATAGACTATGTACTAGCCAGTAATTTTAATGGAATAACCATTTTAGTATTTACTATAGGTGGGTATGTTTTAGTTAGATATTGGATTTCAAAGGCTAGCAGTATAACAAAAATAGATATTTAAAGAAGGGTATATAATTAACTGTAGCTAATGAGGTATATATGGGAGCATATAAATAATATTTTAGAAGATTATTCAGGTAGCTTACCGCTATCACATTATCTAAAGCATTATTTTAAAAGATACCCTAAACTAGGTAGTAGAGACAGGAGAATATTGTCTGATATGGCATATTCTTGGTATAGATGTTCTAAAGGGGTAAGTGGGGTAGGTTCTGTTAAAGATAAAATGTTAGTCTGTTTGCAGTTATGCAATTGCCAACAAACCCTGCTAAACTTAAAAGCTGAACCAATAGTAGAATATAGCTTTGATATTCATGAGATTTTTACTGTTAGCCTAGCTCTATCTGATGGTATAACAAAAGAGGAGTGGTTGTCGTCTCATTTGCAATTACCAGATATGTTTATCAGGCTAAGAGTAGATAAGAAAAAAATAGAGCAGCAGTTAGAGGCGCATCAGATAAGTTATAGAGTAGTTTCTCCCACTTGTTTTGCACTTAAAAATGGAACAAAGATGGATGGTGTTCTGCCTGAAAACTGGTATGTAGTGCAGGATGCATCCTCACAGGAAACAGGTGCTTTTTTTGATGTTAAAAGTAAACAGAAATGGTATGATTGCTGTTCTGGCGCAGGTGGTAAAACATTACTATTGCTAGACAAACAGCAGGATGTAGACCTTACAGTATCTGATATAAGAGCTTCGATTTTACATAACTTAAGAGAGCGGGTTAAAAAATATGGACATCATCCGCCTGAATGTATAGAAATTGACTTGTCGGCAGTAGTTAACTTACCTGCAAGCCTGAAATCTAAACGACTGGATGGAATTATAGCTGACGTGCCTTGCAGTGGTTCTGGTACATGGGCTAGAACACCGGAGCAATTATATTATTGTGATATAGATGATATTAAATCTCAAAGTGAAAGACAGCGGCAAATTATAGCTAATATTTTGCCCTTGATAAAGCCTAGTACTACACTATATTATATAACATGTTCTGTTTTTAAGGCGGAAAATGATGATAATGTTAGTTTTTTTCAGAATGAATATGCTTTGAAGTTAGTTAATCAAAAGTTGATTAATGGAGTTAATAATAAGGCTGACAGTATGTTTATTGCTGAATTTACAATATAAGGGGTGCTATTTTACCTCTAAATCAAGTTGATATTTTCACTTATCATTTGTAAAAGCAGGTTGCAAGTATTAAATTTGCAAATTGTTATATAATAGCTAATAATTTTCTAACATAGAAATACATAAAAAATGAAAAAACACTTTTCCATTTCCAGTCTATGGGCCCTAGGATTAATTTTGTGTTCAGGTTTAGTGAAGGCACAAACGCCAACAATTTCGGTACAGCCGGTAAATGCTGCTGTTTGTTCTACTGCGGTTGCTTCTTTTGTTGTTGATGCCACTCATTCGCCAATGTTTGCATGGCAAGTATCTACAGATGGTTCTACTTGGAATCCTCTAACTGAGGGTGGTTCTTACTCGGGTGTAAGTAACGACACTTTAACTGTATATGGCGATATAGCTTTGTCTGGTCATATGTATCGTGTAGTAGCTACTAACGATAGTGGTACAGTTACATCAGATTCTGCATTTTTAACTGTTAATCCTTTGCCTAATGCAGGTGTTTTAAGTGGATTAGCAACTATATGTAATACTGGATCAACTACATTTTCATCTACAGTAGCTGGTGGCACTTATTGGTCATCTAACGACGCTGTTGCTACTGTTAACAGCTTAGGTATGGTGAATGGTGTTGC